>CAXNJF010000070.1:0-7255 GCA_964202585.1 Trichlorobacter sp.
ACGAAGCTGCTCCCTCAGGGCAAGATAGTTCTCAATAATCCCGTTGTGGACCACCACAATCGAGCCGGCTTTGTGGGGATGGGCGTTGATCTCGGAAGGGCGGCCATGGGTAGCCCAGCGGGTATGACCAATGCCAATGACGCCGGCGAGTGGTTGTTCCCGAAGCAGCTTTTCAAGATTGAGCAATTTACCTTCACTACGGCGAATCGCGATACCATCCTGCTGCAAGGTGGCGATGCCGGCAGAGTCATAACCACGATATTCCAGCTTGCGCAGGCCTTCAAAGATGATCGGGGTGGCTTGCTGCTCACCGATATAGCCGACAATACCGCACATACTGTTTAAGCCTTTCCGTTGATATCAGGTACCTGGACCACCATCAGAAACAGGCCCAGGCGGTTCAACATCTCTGAGAAACGATCATAATCTACCGGCTTGGTAATATAGCAACTGCAGCCCAGCTCATAGCAGTTCTTTACCTCACGAGGGTCATCGGTAGTGGTCAGCATGATAACCGGCATTTTGTGCAGCTCCGGGGTGTCTTTGACCCGACGCAGCACCTCAACGCCGTCCACACGGGGCATACGGATATCCAGCAGCAGCAGGTAGGCCGTGCCGCTTTGACGGGTGTTCTCCGTATCCGGCGTACCGGTCAGAAAATCAAGCGCCTCCTGTCCGTCCCGAAAGCGGATGATTTCATTGGTAAGCCCTGCATCCCTCAGATTGTCGATGATCAACTCCGCATGGCCATCATCATCCTCGGCAATTAAAATAGTGATTTCATTCCTGGCAAACTTTTCCATAATTGTCCGAAACATCCTTTCAGCTCCTTTGTGCCGGAAGCTTCACGTAAAAACAGCTTCCTGTCCCTTCTTCCGATGCAAGCCAGATTGTTCCATTCAGACGATCAAGTATCCGCCGGGAAACCGTCAACCCCAATCCTTCACCCGGAATATCTCGCGGGTTGACGCGATGAAAGATTTCCCATACCTGAGCCTGATAATCCGGGTGAATACCGATACCGTTGTCCTTCACGCAGTACTGGACCCCATCAGAACATGCCTGACATGAAACATGCAACTCCAGGGGACGCTCCGCCGAGCGGTACTTGATCGCATTATCCAGCAGGTTGGTAAAAACCTGACTGATCTGAACGGAATCCCCCTGACAGGGCAGCAGCGTATCAACCGTTATCTGTGCTCCGGTGGATTCAACCTGATAGGCAAGGGAATTGATTATTTTGCTCATTAACAGGTTCATGTCAAGGTTTTCTACGTTGATGGCTGCCCTCCCCAAACGGGAAAGCCGTAACAGACCGGAGAGCAGACTGTCCATTTTCTCGACACTGCCGGTAATAAAATTAATTGAGCGGGGCATGCTTTCGGTCAGAAGCTGCAGCAGCTCTTGCTGCTTTTCCAGCGGCAGTTCAAGCTCTGCAAGACTTTTGTTAAGCGACGCACAACTCTTGGCCAGCTTGCGGCTGAAGCCCTGGATATTGACCAGAGGAGAGCGCAGATCATGGGATGAGACATAGATAATGCTCTCCAGCTCCTTGTTTTTGGTTTCAAGTTCTCGCAGTAACCGTCCACGTTCAAGCTCTGCCTGCTTACGCCCGGTAATATCGATAAAAACACCGATCAGGCCGGACAGTTCACCCGACAGACTGCAATAGGTTGCCTTGCTGACAATGATGGTGCGAGGTACTCCATCAGCATACACAAAATCGGTTTCATACTGCTGTACCCCGCCCCCCTCGACAACAAGTTCTTCATCCTTTTTAGACATAAACCGGGCAAACTTTTCCGGATACAGATCAAAGGCAGTCTTTCCGATCATCTGTTCACGACTGAATCCCAGAGCATCGCTAAAAGCCAGATTATATCCCTGATAGCGGCCTTCCAAATCCTTGAAGTAGATCGGATTGGGAATGGCATCCATCAGGGTCTGCAAAAAGCGGAGCTGGATCGTCAGCTCATTCATAAGATGATCCCGCTGACGTTCAGCCCTGATCCGTTCATCAATTTCCTGACGAAGCGAGCAGTTACTCTCACTCAACTCCTGGGTCCGCTCTGCAACCCGATGTTCAAGATCAGCATTAATCTGTGCAATTTCCCTGAACTGCCCACTTAAGGTGTGGGACACCTCTTGCGAGTTTTCTATCAGTTGGTGCAATTCAACAATACTGCTGTCAGGCCAGACCAGATCTTCCGTCAACAGGCGGCCCGGCAGGTCAGTGGTGGTTTTTGACAGCTGCACCATCGGTGTTGCTATCTTGCGGGCCACCAGAGCTGCCAGAACCGCCCCTGTCAGCAGATACGCCAACAGGGCTGCCAGAGCAGCTCGATGCCCTTTCAGGATCTTGGCCTGATACGGTGCAAAGGGAGTTTCGGCAAGGACATAGATAGTAGTATCGGGAATAGCGTAAACCCTGATATAGGCGCTCTTGCCTACCCGCTGCCAGAGCGGCACCGGTGGATTGCTGGATGGCAAGCGGTAAAAAAGTTTTTCCCGTTCCGTCGGAGTAGCATTTCCAAGCAGTAACGGATCATAAAACCCTTTTACTGAAACATCCGTGCTTGTCGAGGCGATCACCTCTCCTCTGTTGGCCATCAGGTGCAGCGCCATGGCCGGATCAGGCTGAATACCCTGCAACATGGTGGTAATGGCTTCCTGATTCAGCTGCCTACGTTGCTCCGGCCCAAAGTTTTTGGGATAGGCGCCATTGAAAACCTTCTGACGCACCTCATATCCAACCTGACGAGCCTTGATCTCAAGCGTATCAAACAGCTTCTGCCTGATTGCTGTTTCCCGCGTCCGGCCGGTCAAAACCAGCACCAGTAGCGCCGGCAGCACAATCGCCAGCATCAGTACCTGAAAAATAAACTGGTTAATGGTAACCCGCTCCGGCTGATGCTCAGGCCAGACCAGACGATCCAGCGAGAACTGGTTCAGGATCAGGGTGGCAAGCAGGGCGTTGCAGATGCCGATGGTTGCGTACATCAATGCAGCTGCCGTGGTTCCCAGTGTAGAGACTTCAAGAACCATCAGAAAGAAAAAAAATATCAGCGGCCCGCCAACAACAGTCCAGTAGACCGTATCAGCCAGAATCAAGGTGTCGTTGGGACGGCGTTTTAACCAGAACCAGACAAAGAGCGGTTCCAGCCCCAACCAGACCATTGGGTAAAAATGCCCGAAGAGCTGCTTGCACCAGGCGGCGGCGAGCAGTGCGGCAAACAGTGCCGGAACAACGCCAAACAGCCGCAGCACCAGCAGCACTCCGACACTGCCGAAGAGGTAGTTGAAACCGGTAAAGAGCCGGGGAGCCCAAATATTACTCAGCAAGGAAACGAGGAGCAGCAGGGCCAGCACAAAACCCTGGCGAACTCCCCACTTGCTTGCAGTCTGGCTGGTCATGGCGGTATCCTCATTTGACGGAGCTTTCACAGTAGTCATTTACCACAGAACCGATGAAACACAAGCTGATCAGAAACAAAGAGCGAAATGATCCATTAGTACTTGAAGCTGACCGCTGTTTCGCCTATCATTCCGGCCTGAATCAAGGAGGCAGGGATCCGTGAATATCGAGCAAATGAAGCTTGTGCTGAAGGAAATACTGAGCAAGACCGACTTGACCCCCTGTGTGGTCGGCCACCGGGGAGTTGGCAAGACCGCCGGGATTGTACAGGTCAGTCGTGAGATCGGCTGGCACTATGCGCCGCTACGACTCGGGCAGATGGAGGTAGGTGATCTCGTAGGAATTCCGTTTCGTGATGGTGAGGTCATGCACTGGTCCCGCCCCTCCTGGTGGCCTGTTGATGACGCACCGCAAACCCTGGTTCACTGTGATGAACTGAACCGCGCCCAGCAGGAAGATACCCTGCAGGCTATCTTTCAGTTTGTGGAACCACCGGCAGAAGGACTGCAACGGGCACTGCACACCCACCGGCTCTCTACCCGCCATAAAGTGGTGGTCACCATCAATCCACCGGATGGAACCTATCAGGTTGCCACCCTGGACCGGGCGCTGATCGACCGGATGGTGATGCTGTATGTGGAAAGCGACTACCAGTGCTGGGCCCGTTATGCTACTTCACAAGGATTGGACTGCGAGGTGCGCGGATTTCTGGCTGGCAACAGCAGCCTGCTGGCCAAACAGGGCGCGCCGATGGATATGCAGGTGGAACCGACCGAGCGGGGCTGGGAGATGGTCAGCACCCTGCGTCAGCACTGCCGCTTTCCCGGTGATCTGGCCATGGAGGTCTACGCCGGGATCATCGGTAAAGAAGCGGCGATTACCTTCATGCGCTGGCTTTCTGACCGGGAGGGCCGCCCACTGACCGCCCGTGAAGTTCTGGATGACTGGGAAGTGGTTGCCGTCAGGGCGGCTGAACAACATGATGACATTCAGGCCGCCACCATCAATGACCTGACCACCACCCTGCAGATCGCTCCGCAACTCGATCCGGGACAGGAGGCACATCTGGTGGCGTATATTGGCGTGTTACCCCGTGACCTGCGCTTCGGTTTTGTCAAATCATTGCTGCGGATTCCCGCCGTTGCCCTTGCCATCAGCCAGGACAAATATGATGCTGTTATTTATGAAGCGCTCCGCACCATAGCAGTTGAAGCATCAGACTCAAAAAAACAATAACCGGGAGAACATGACATGAGCTGGTTCATCTTCAGCGGCGGACTTATCATCGGGTTGATGCTGCACCCCTTTGCACGCATGCTTAAATCCGACGGTATCAATTACGTGCTTGATCTGATTGGACAGATCGTTACCGCTCCGTTTAGCGCAGTCATTGAACATTTTCAAAAAAGATCCGATCAGCGCAAGGCAGAACAAGGCATTGAACTTCCCGGGCCAGGCCAGGTAGATTCCCGTGAGCAACAGATCAGTGACTCGGCCCAGACCATCCGCAGCATCCTGCTCTCTTTGGCTTCGGTGATCCAGCGTGCTGACCAGGCTGCCAGTGACTCCTCCCAGGCGTTACATGAAGTCCGCTCAAACATCGACCAGACCGGCCTGCCCACTGAACTGGCCGCAGCCCACGCCCTGCTGATTGCCGAGATTGACCGGGTGATTGCCAGCAACACTGTCCTGAAGGGGGAGCTTGCCAGTTCGCAGGCCATTCTGGCAACCCAGAGGGAACAGATAGAGGCATTAAAGACAGCGGTACGGATTGACGGACTGACTCAACTGGCCAACCGGGCTTACTTTGATGAAAAGCTCCAGGAGATGATCCAGCTGCACCAGCGTTATCAAGACCCCTTTGCGCTGATGATGATCGATGTTGACCATTTCAAGACGATCAATGACACCCACGGCCATCAGGCCGGAGACCGGATTCTGAAGGGGGTTGCCTTCAAGATCAAGGCAACCCTGCGGGAAAGCGATTTCCTGGCTCGTTTTGGCGGTGATGAGTTTGCCCTGGTTCTGATCAAGGCCAGCCTGAAGCCTGCCGTCGATATTGCCGGAAAGATCTGCATCAACGTCAGGGAAAGCCGCTTCCTGCTGGATGGAACCGAATTCAAGGTGACACTATCAATCGGTGTTGCCGAAGTACATGCTGACGACACGCCGGAAACCCTGCTAAGACGGGCAGATGATGCGCTGTATCTGGTTAAGCAACGGGGAAGAGACGGCGCAGAAGCCAAGGCCTGGGAAAAAACGATTACCGCAGCAGATGCCTGACCGCTTCTGCTGCCATAAACAGACCGAAGGTGGCTGGCAGGTACGAGATACTGCCCAGGGGCCGTCGGGTATCATCACCGGCGTCGGCCTCCCCCAGACACTCAAAGCTGCAGGGTTCATCCGAATACACCACGGTTACGCCACGGCTGATACCACTACGGCGCAACTCCTTGCGTAACTTGCGGGCCAGACGGCAGCCATGACTTTCGCTCAGATCAGCAATCCGCACTCGTGAGGGATCAAGCTTGCCTGCTGCCCCCATGCTGGAAAATATTGGCAGATCAGCAGCCAGACAACCCTTGATCAAGGCCAGCTTGGCGCTAAAGGTATCAATGGCATCCAGCACCAGATCAAAACCCGGCACCAGCAGCTCTGAAACGTTTTCAGGGGTAACAAACATCTGGCGGGAAGTAATCTGCAAGGATGGGTTGATCTGCTGCAGCCGCCCGGCCATGACGGTTACCTTGGGCAGTCCGATGGTGCTGGCAAGCGCATGAATTTGGCGATTGATGTTACTGGGGTGGATCAGATCACTATCGACCAGGGTAAGACTGCCCACCCCGGCCCGTGCCAGCGCCTCGGCCGCATAACTGCCTACTCCGCCGATACCGACGACCGCCACCCGGCTGGCAGCCAGACGGGCCAGGCCAGCATCCCCCACCAGCAGGGCGGTGCGGGAAAAATCAGGTGCCATCAGGAACCAACTGTCTGACTCCCGCCAAAACCATCTCACAGGTAATACTCTGACGGCACTCCTGATCCTGTTCACAGCTGGTCTTGAAACAGCGGGCGCAGGGGAGTGGAGTCTGAACAATCCAGTGATTGTCACCTCGAGGACCGCTGCGCAACCCGTCACTTGAGCGGTAGTAAGACACCGTAGCAGCTCCTACAGCTGCCGCCAGATGGACAACTCCGGTATCACCGCCAATCACCAGCGTCACTTTTTTCAGCAGGGCAGCAAGCCGCACAAGCGGTACCCGTTCAAGGACAACCGCAGCGTTGCCAATTGCCTTGGCTATGCGCTCAACGGTATTCCGTTCGTCATCATTTCCCCAGGAAAACAGTAGCGTCGCATCCGGGTACACGCTGCTGAGCTGTTTTCCGAGATCAATCCAGCCCTGATCATGCCAGAACTTTGTCTGCCAGGTTGTGCCGGTATGCAACAGGAATAACCTGCCCTTAGGCAGAGCGGACAGAAGGGTTTCAGCCCAGGCTGTATCTTCCGCTGACCCCACAATATCGGTGGCAAGGGGCTCTCCACGGTATTCCTTGCCAAACCATGCGCTGACAACACGCAGATACTGATCGGTCACATGCTGATCAGAGGGATGCAGCGGTACTTTTCGGTTGGTAAACAGGGTATTCATCCGCTCCTGGGTGACAAGCCATTCAAATCCGACACGAACAGGACACCCGCTTAACCTGGCAACCATCCCGCTCTTGATATTCCCCTGAATATCAAACACAAGGTCATAGTTAGCACTGACGAGGCGTGACCTGACGTTCAGGATATCCCGTATGGTCTCACGGGAAAAAGGAGACTTCTTCCACTGTTTG
>CAXNJF010000071.1:0-7182 GCA_964202585.1 Trichlorobacter sp.
ATCCCCTCCTTCTACGCCACTGCGCCTGACAGCCCGATTATCATGGATGGCCTGTTTGGTCAGACGCTGCTGAAACCAACCGCCCTGTTCGGCTTGACCGGTATGGATATGTGGAGTCATTCGCTGTTCTGGAGCATGCTGTTCAATATAGGCGCATATCTGGTCTGTTCGCTCCTGATCAGCCAGAGTGAACTTGAAAAGGAACAGGTGCGCCGCTTCATAGGCAAGTTTGAAACCGAGCGGCGGCAGGTGAAAAGCGCTGCCAAACGTCTTTCAAAACCGGTTACCATCCCCCAGTTCATCGGACTGATGGGAAAGTTCATTGGCCATGATGAGGCGAAACGGTCTCTATCCGCCTACCTCAAAGGGCGAAAAATAGAAGATGAAACAACGGTTCCCGAATTTGAACTGCCTGCGATGAAACGATTTGTCGAACGGACACTGGCCGGTTCAGTAGGCGCTGCTGCAGCCGGCGCCATTATGGACAGCTATCTGTCTGACATGGGCAGCAGAATGGAATCGGTCTATGACATCTTCAGTTCCGTCAGAACCTCACTTGATCAAAGTCGTGAAGCACTGTATGTCCGGCTCAAAGCATCAGAAATTATTAACCGGACTCTGGATCTGCAGACCATTATGGATGAGTTGCTGCAACTGCTGTTAAAGGAATTCAAGCTTGATGTGGCTCTGATCCAGATCCGTACCAGCAGTGATGTTCCGCTGACGATCCAGAGTTATCAGGGCTGTGACCGCCGTCCGATCACCCCTGAACACTGGTATCTTGAAAGCACCTCCTATGTTCGGATGGCGATGATTGACCAGAAAACACATTTTGTTAATGACATTAATAATATTCAAATAGATGTAGCTCTATCAAGAACCACTGCTGAAGGTTTTGTCTCCTTTGCCCATATCCCGATTTATCGTGATGGTGAAGAAAGTCTGGGGGTGCTTTCGGTCTTTTCCAAATCAATCGTCGGTCTGTTTACTGAGGAGTTTGTCAACCTGCTGACCAGTCTGACCGGACAACTTGCCCAGGCAGCCCGTCTGGCCGGCGAGATGCAGGCAAAGGAACGTGAACGAAAGGAAAAGGAACTCGCGCAATTGGCCAATGCACGGGTCAAGCGTGATATGGAAATTGCAGAACAGATTCAAGCATCTCTCCTGCCGGCGTCTCCACCAACCCTTTTTGGCGTTGAACTTTCCGGTCGCTGTTACCCTGCTGCCCACGTGGGGGGTGATTACTATGATTTTTTCAAACGGGATGACCACACCATTGATCTGTTGATTGCCGATGTATCCGGGCATAGTGTAGGCGCTGCCCTGATCATGGCCGAGGTCCGCACCCTGCTGCGGGCGCACTCCGGACGCGCGGTCAGTCCCAGCAGCATTCTGGGAACGCTCAACAGTCAGCTCTATGAAGACCTGAGCCGGGCGGAACTGTTCATCACCATGTTCTATGCCCGCTATAGCACCGCCACCGGTCGCCTTTCCTATGCGAACGCAGGTCACAACAAACCCCTGATACACCGTTCGGGGCAAGAGAGCTGTATAGAACTGGATGCGGAAGGAATGATCCTGGGCATCAAACCATCCATGGTTTTTGAGGAACAGTCCATCAATCTGCAGACCGGAGATACCCTGCTTTTTTACACTGACGGTATCCCGGAAGCATCAAACAAGGATGGTGACCTTTTGGGGACTGAACAGGTTTGCAAACATCTCTCCGAGTCGTGCACGCTATCTGCAGATGCTATTGCAGACTCGTTCTATGAGCTGGTTGAAGAATACACAGAAAGTAAAATTCTGCAGGATGACATCTCGATGGTAGTTATGAAAATAGTTGCCTAACCTGAAAGGAGCAGACCATGAATCTGAAGATCGAAGACAATGGAGGCGTAGTTTTGTTGGTGGTTAAGGAAGAGCGTCTTGATGCCCATAATTCTGATTATCTGAAGCAGGAACTGGGCAGACTGTTTGAAGAGGGCAAGACAAAGATAGTGGTGGATCTGAAAGAGGTGCGCTTTATTGACAGTTCCGGCCTGGGCGCCTTGGTGTCGGGCTTTAAAAACGCCTCCTCCCGCCAGGCAGCCCTGAAGCTGTCCAGCCTCCAGAGTCAGGTTAAATCAATGTTTGAACTGACCAGATTGCACCGGGTCTTTGACATTTACACCACGGTTGATGAAGCGATAGAGGCGTTCTGATCAGGGCATTTGGAGAGCCGCGATGAAAAAAAATCAGATCGAGCTGCAGATCAGAGTCCCGAACCAGACCCGCTACCTGAGTCTGATCGGACGCTTAAGTGAAGAGCTGGCCGCGCAACTGCAGAACCATGCAGATGATCAGGATGCCCTGGCTAACCAGATCAATGTGGTGTTGACCGAGGCCCTGGTCAACGCCATCCGGCATGCCAACGCCAACGACCCTGATGAAATGGTGGAAATAAAAATTTCTATCGCAGATAAAGAACTGTTATTGCAGGTTTTTGACCATGGCAAAGGGTTTGATCTTGACAGTGCCTCAGATACTTCCCTGGATACCGATGATGAGCTTGAGGATCACGGGCGAGGTCTGTATATCATGCGCTCCCTGATGGATTCGGTAAGCTATTATCCGGTTAAAGGGGGAAATGTACTGGAGATGCGCAAAAAATTTCAATAACCCGTATCAGTCAGAATATCTGATCCGCTCACCTGCAGAGGTTTGTATCAGCCAGTCGGCCCCATCCCTTTGCAAACTGTCCGGAAGCAACGGCACCTTGCCCTTCCCGCCTGGCAGATCAACCACAAAATGCGGGATAGCCATACCGGAAACCTGCCCCCTGAGCGAACCGATCAACTGCCTGCCCTGATCAAGCGGTGTACGAAAATGGGCCGTACCCTGCACCAGATCCATCTGGTGCAGGTAGTACGGTTTCACCCGCAGTCGCAACAGACCGGTCATCAGCTGTTGCAGAACCGTGCTGTCATCATTAACCCCCTTCAACAACACCGTCTGGTTTCCCAGCTGTATACCGGCATCAGCCAGCATTCCGCAGGCACGGGCAGCCTCCGTGGTCAGTTCCAGGGGATGATTAAAGTGGGTGTTCAGATAGAGTGGGTGATGCTCTGCAAGCATCCTGCAGAGCTGCGACGTAATACGGGAAGGTTCGGTAACCGGCATCCGGCTGCCGATTCTTATAATGTCAAGATGAGGAATCTTCCGCAGTCTCGACAGAATGTCGTGCAGGTGATCATCGGACAACATCAGAGGGTCACCGCCGGAGAGGATGATGTCACGCAGTTGCGGGGTCGCAGCAATGTAGTCAGCTGCAGCTGAAAGATCGAACATCCCTTCAGAACAACCGACCTGACGCTTGCGCATACAGAAACGACAGTAGGATGCACAGCGGTTTGAGACCAGCAACACTGCCCGGTCAGGGTAACGATGGATCAGGCCCGGCACCGGACTCAACCGTTCTTCATCCAGCGGATCAGGCAACTGGTCCGTATCGTCAAGCTCGTGCAGCGAAGGCACGCACTGCTGCCAGATCGGGTCATACGGAGTAGTAATCAGGCTGGCATAGTAGCTGCTGATCCGACAGGGATACACAGCAGCAACCTGCTCCAGCGGGACAAGATCAAGTTTGAAACGGTGAGCCAGTTCTGTGAGGGAGACGGTCGGCAAAGTCACAATCAGCGAGTGATCACCTTGATAAATTTTGCCAGATAATCAACACCGGACCAGACTGTCAGGACAAAGGCAATCCAGTAAAAGAACATACCGGCATTGTGCATGTTAACGATCAGCAGTGGATGATCAACACCGAAGAACCAGTGATAGTCATAGTGCAACATCATGCCGATAATAGCGGTCACCTGAAAGATCGTCTTGTACTTGCCCAGATCAGAAGCTTGAATCACAATCCCTTCACTGGAAGCGATGCTGCGCAGACCGGTGATGACAATCTCTCTGGCCAGAATCACAAAGACAGTCCAGGCCGGTATCCAGTTAAACGGCAACATCATGATCAATGCTGCCGTAACGATCAACTTGTCGGCTATCGGATCCAGAAATTTGCCAAATACGGTTTCAATCCCCATCCTGCGGGCCAGATGACCGTCTATCCAATCGGTTGCCGTGGCAACAGCAAAGACTGCGGTAGCCCAGAAACAGGCTTCACGGGAAGAGGAGGACAGCAGAACCATCATCAGAGGAATACAGGCGATCCTGAACAGCGTCAGGATGTTGGGCGGATTAAAAATCGGATGATACTGGGACATTGGATTATCTCATGTATGACAGGACCCTGCTGACATAGGTCCGGGTCTCTTCGTATGGTGGAATACCGCCGTATTTTGCAACTTTTGAAAGTCCGGCATTGTAAGCGGCCAATGCCAGGGAAACATCCCCTTTGAACGTATCAAGCAGAAACTTCAGGTAGCGTACCCCGCCATCCACATTCTGGCCGGGATCAAAGCGGTCTGCAACCTTCAGGTGTTTTGCTGTGCCCGGCATCAACTGCATCAGGCCACCGGCACCGGCACGGGAAACCGCATGTGGATTGTAGCCGGATTCAGCCTGAATCACCGCCCTGATCAGTGATGCGTTCACCCCGTATTTTGCCGAGGCTTTTGCAATCAGATGTTCAAACTCCTGCGGATTACTCGCTGCTATCCTGAAACGGGTTCTGAGCTGGCGATCCTTGCGCAAATCCCTCAAAAAAATCTTGAATTTTTTATCAGTGGGGGCGTCGGTAAAATGCACAACCCCTTCTTCATCTTCATAGCGGTAAATATCAGCATAAGACGTTGCAGGAAAGAAAAGCGTTGAGAGAAACAGCACCCCAAAGATTGCCAAGTATGAAATACAGCCATATTGATGGTCGGGATCCCGGATCATAATGTTTTACATAACGGCAAAAGTACCCGATTTGTCAAGCATAAAGTACCTGCATCGGTTATACCCGCTTACTGTTGATTGACTTTTTCGCAGTGATTGGCTAGAAGAAATAGCTTCACACAATGTAACGTTACAAAATGCGATATCCCTGTCAGACAAGGAGCAGCAACCCGTGACCAAAGCACGCGCAACTTACAAAGAGGCCGGTGTTGATATAGAAGCCGGCAACAGCTTTGTCCAGAAGATCAAGCCGCTGGTCAAATCCACCTTCCGTCCCGAGGTCATGGCCGAGATCGGCGGATTTGGCGGGCTCTTCTCCCTGAATACAGCTAAATACAAAAGTCCGGTACTGGTCTCAGGAACCGACGGGGTTGGAACAAAACTCAAACTGGCCTTTCTGGCTGACCGTCACGACACCGTCGGGATTGATCTGGTCGCCATGTGCGTCAATGATATTGTGGTGCAAGGAGCGGAACCGCTCTTCTTCCTGGACTATCTGGCCACCGGCAAACTTGATCCTGACAAGGCTGCCCAGATTGTGGCAGGCATTGCAGAGGGATGCCGTCAGGCAGGTTGTGCCCTGATCGGTGGAGAAACCGCAGAAATGCCCGGTTTCTATGCCGATGGTGAGTATGATATTGCCGGTTTTACCGTAGGGGTAGTTGAAAAGGATCTGATTATTGACGGTTCATCCATCACCAACGGTAACAAGCTGATCGGTATCGGTTCCACCGGTCTGCACAGCAACGGCTACTCTCTGGCCCGCCGGATCATCTTCGACCGGATGGGGCTTTCCATTGACAGTCCGTTGCCCGGCACCGACCTGACTGTTGCCGATGAACTGTTGACCCCTACCCGGATCTATGTCCGCTCAATCATGAACCTGCTGAAAGATTTCCGGATCAACGGTATAGCCCATATCACCGGCGGTGGCCTGCTGGAAAATGTCCCCCGCGTTCTGCCCAAAGGCTGTGCTGCCACCATCAAGCTCGGCTCTTGGACCATGCCGCCAATCTTCTCCATCCTGCAGGAAGCAGGCGATGTTGAACAGACAGAGATGTACCGTACCTTTAATATGGGGATCGGGATGGTGCTGGCTGTTACAAAAAATGATGTGGATGACATCCTCTCCCGCCTGAGCGGTCTGGGGGAGCAGGCCTGGCTGATCGGTGAGGTCAAGGCGATGACCAAGAGCCAGACCGATCAGGTGGTGCTTTCCTGATGAGTACGGCACCTGTCACCATAGCGGTGCTCGTCTCCGGCAACGGCTCAAACTTTCAGGCCATAGTTGATGCCATTGAAGCCGGGCGGATCAGCAATGCCCGTATCGCCTGCCTGATCAGCAACAAGGCCGATGCCTTTGCCCTTGAACGGGCAAAAAAACACAACATCACGGCCATTGTTCTGGATCACAAGGCCTATCCAAACCGTCAGGCGTATGATACCGCTCTGGTTGAACTCTTGCACCGGCATGGTGTTCAGCTGGTCATTCTGGCAGGGTTCATGCGGCTGCTCTCACCGGTTATGATCGACGCTTTCCCCAACGCCATCATAAACATCCACCCTGCCCTGCTGCCTGCCTTCCCTGGTCTTGATGCCCAGCAGCAGGCCTTTGACTACGGGGTACGCTACACCGGTTGCACCGTCCATTTCGTTGACAGCGGCACGGACACCGGCCCGATCATTTTACAGTCAGTCGTGCCGATCCTTGGCAGCGACACGGTTGAAAGCCTGACCCAGCGGATACATGGCGAAGAACACCGCACCTATGTTGACGCGGTACGCCTGTTCTGTGAAGGGCGGTTGCAGGTTGAAGGGCGCAAGGTACGAATAAGCGAATAAGCTTTATACTTTCCCCTTGACAGCAAAGGGGCGCCATGCTAAAAATTTCGCTTCAATTAGATCACATTATCAGCATATTAAGTGCTGTACAACATCCGGAGGTAGCACGTGGCTCATCATAAATCGGCAATCAAGCGTATCAAGCAGAACGAAAAGCGCAATGCCCGTAACCGTCACCAGAAGTCAACCCTCAAGACCTACATCAAGCGAGTCCGTGAAGCGGTTGAGAAAAAAGATAAAGATGCTGCTGTAGCTGCTCTGCAGCTTGCTATCCCCGTCATCGACAAGACCGCCACCAAAGGGGTCATTCACAAGTCCAATGCATCCCGCAGCGTATCCCGTCTGACCAAACTGGTTAACACGCTGGGCTAAACGGTTTACAGCTTACTACAAAAAGGCCTCGACATTTCCTGTCGAGGCCTTTTTGTTTTCAGTAGACTCGTATTTGTGTTACTTCAG
>CAXNJF010000072.1:0-7180 GCA_964202585.1 Trichlorobacter sp.
ACCAGATCACAGCATGAAACCGGCAGGTGCCGCCGGACATGCAGCACATCTTCATGCAACACGGTTATCCGATCATTAAAACCATTCAGCCGGATATTTTCCCGAGCCAGGTCAACCGTCTGTTCATCCTGTTCAAAAGCGGTTACACAGGCATCCGGGGCCAATCGAGCCAAAACCAGCGCTATCACACCACCACCGGTTCCCAGATCGGCGATACTCTTTTCATTTCCCGCCCCGGCAAAGTCACACAACAGCAACGGATCAAGGCTAAAGCGGTAACCGTCCTTCGGTTGCAATAAAGTCAGCCCAAACCGTTTTAACTCGTCACAGGTGTACAAAGAAGGGTCAAGGGGCATGGGACAAGAGTCAAGAGGCACAGCCTGACCTCCGCCAGAACCACCACTCCCGTACCGCAATCACGCCAAATAGTAAAAAGGATCCCAACGTTAACCATTTACCAACCTTGAACGGCAGTGGATCAAAACGGAATTCAACGATATGTTTGCCAGGCATCAGGTAGACCCCCCGCAGGATGTGGTTGACCGGCACAATGTCCGCTGGCTTTCCATCCACGGTTGCCTTCCAGCCATTGTGGTATTTTTCCCCAAGAATCAGCAAACTGTTCGTCCTGGTATCGACTGTCAGATTTATCTTTTCCCCTTCATACCTGTCCAGCTTTACGGATCCGTTTTTTTCTGGCACTGACAGGACAAGTGGTGGTGGCGTTTCTACCAGTGCCAGTTTTTGTGGATCAAAGCCTTGATCCTGCAACCGCCTGATCCGTTGGACCGAATCGGTAACGACCTCAACATTCGTGACCAGCCAGCCTTTTGGCAGTACGTTCCGGTTCTCCAGCACCATCTCGCCGCCGCCCCGAAAGACCACCGGATAGCGTTCACCAAACTGTCCCCTGTTTTGTTCGAACAGCTTCTCGTCAGCAACCAGCCAGCGTACATTCATAAGGTCGGGCAAGCCGGATTGAAGAGAGAGAGCGTCCAGATACTCTTGCCAACGCCGTTTCTGGACCGCATTGGCGGTAAACAGTACAGGAACTCTGGCAGACGCATAGCTCATCGGATCACTGTTACCCAACAGCAACACACGATACTCCGGCACCTCCTGTCCCTTGCCCCTTACCCCTTGATCCTGCATTTTGATCCAGCCCATTGCCGGCGGTGATGCAGCCTTGGCTCGATTCGGCGGATCTGTCAAAATAAGAAACTGCTTGTTAACTCTCCAGAGATCTCCGGCAAGTATGACCAGTAAAAGAAAAATACCCAGTGAAGCCTTAAGCCTGTGCCGCGCCACCGCCAGCAAGACCAGAGTACTGAGGCTGGATAGTGCCAGTGCAATCCCGGTTTCCCGCTCAATGCTGAACCAGCGTTGTGTAACCAGCTCCAGGCCAGCCTGATAGCGTGTTGGACGTACCAACAGCTCAAACAGCCACCCACGCAAGGCTGAACCGAACAGTCTTTCAACCCCCAGAAGCACGGTCAGGCACAACGGAAACGCCAGCAGCCACCAGATCCAGCGCTGCAGTCGGGGAGAATCCAGCACTTCATCATCCTGCAACAGGTCTATACCTCGAGCCGTTAAAACAGCCAGTCCCAAAGCGGTTATAAACAGCATCATCTTGGGCACCCTGAAGCGACTGATACCAGGCAGATAATCATACAGAAACTGATAAAACGGGGTGTACTTGCCCATTGAAAACAGCAGGCCACCAACAACCGCCACAAGCGCTGCTTTTGTGATCCGGTCGTTACGGAACATAAGCGGCAATGGCAGGAGTAACCAGGGAAGCAGGCCAAAGTAGGACGCGGTCTGGGTAAAGAACATTCGGCCCCAGTAGTAGGTCTGATCCGGCCGGGGCTGATCTCCTCCCTCCTGCCGGGAAAGTCCGAACAGGCCGGGAATCACCAGTGCCGCTACTTCCTCCGGCGGCAGCGACCACATCATCGCCTCTTCACGATCAAGCCCCCCCTTGCCCTGGTTTGCCCCGGAATGAGTCCCCCGGTTGGTATCCTTTGACCAGCCCGCCAGCGGAGCAAGGGAGATAGAGGATGCAGCAAGAAAAAACAGCACCATGACCAGCCCCATCAGCAGGGTGCGCCCGGTTTGCCGGGCAGGTTCCCCGTGGTAGACCCCTTCCAGAAGCCGCATGATCCCGTAAATCCCCACTCCAAGACAGGTATAAAAGGCGATCTGCCAATGGGTATTGAAGAACTGGAAGGTAAGTACCATACCGGCGCACAGGAAGTGGAACCAGCGCCCGCTGTGGAACCCTTTTTCCAGAAAATAGAAGACCCAGGGGGCGTATGCAATGGTGGCAATCTTCATCACATGCCCGGCATTGATCAGAGAGGCGTTCTCGGTACAGAAGGCGAACAACAGGCCGCCGAAGAGCGCGGCTACCCGGCTGCAACCAACCAGACGGCAGTACAGGTAGGTACCAGCCCCCCCCAGAAAGAGGTGCAGCACCATGAACCAGGCCACACTTGCCGGTGCGGGGATCAGACCGAACAACAGGCGCTGATAGAGATGAAACTGCATTGAAACCATGCCACCATCATTGGTATGGCCACTATTGATGTACGGATCCCAGCCCGCACTGGAAAGATCAATCCGCAGCATGGACCAGAGCGGCTTGCCGTAGGCGTTGTGTACCCCCCAGTAAAATTCATTCAGGATATCCGGGGCACGTACGATTTTTGAGGTGAACAGGATCGGGCTGAACAAGGCCACCAACAACAGAAGCAGGATGAGGAGCATCAGAACGTTACTGTCTTTTGTGATTTTCATAGAGTACCCAACCTGCCGTAAAACTGCTCAAGCTTTTCAGCGCCGGTTTCCCAGCTAAAATCGGCCTTGATACGCCTTGCAGCAGCCAGCCCCAGCCTTGTAGCCAGCTTCCTGTCTGAAAAAAGCTGTTCAACGGCAGCAACCATTCCTGCAGTATCACCGGAATCCACCAGCAAGCCGCTTTCCCCATGTTGAAGATACTCACCGATCTGCCCGACCCGCTCTGCGGCAACCGGAATACCGGCAGCTGCAAGCTCCGCCAGCTTTGCCGGACACTTGGTACGATTCACCAGGGTATCATCAAAGAGGTACATAGCTACATCTGAAGCGGCCAGACAGTCCGGCAGCAGACCCGGTTCCACCCAACCGGCAGACACCAGCTGATCAGCATACCCCTCTTGCCGGGCTGCCTGCTCAAGCGCCAGTTCTTCGCCTTGCGCCCCTTTTCCAACCACCAGCACCCGCAGCTCAGGTATCCGTTGACAAAGCTGCTGCAAAACCAGATGAAGCCGCTGCTGTGTAAACTCAAAAAAACGGGTATATAACAGCATTACCGGAGCTGTAGCAGAAAGAGCATAGCGCTGACGCCCCCGTTTCCGGTCACCCGGCGGTCTCAGCAACGGCCCATTGGGAAGATACAGGGTATGTTCCGGCGCTGCCCCCATCCCCCATGCCAGTGACTCAAGCGCACGGGAAGCCACGGTTACGCCATTGGCCCAGCGAGTCAGCCGCTGTTCCTGAAAGGCAAACAACCATTTCTCGGGCAGGCTGTAAGGGTGCAGTTCATTCATTCCTCCCCGTCCCTCACGATCATCACTATCCACAACAAGCAGCGGGGTCTTCAGTCCGGCAGTCCGCATTCCTGCCAAGGCCATGGCACTCAGACCACCATACCCCTTTGGCTTAAAAAGATGGATCAGGTCCGGCTGCAGATCAAGGGCAGCTCGCAGCATCCGTACAGCAATACATGGTACTGACGCAATGCCTGCAGTGGGGCCAAGAGCCACATTCCGCAGGCGGACATCTCCAACCAGCTCAACCAGACCGGCATCCTCCGGGTTAGTATAAGGAGGGGCGATGATCTCCAGCTCATGTCCACGTCGCTGCAGCTGCTGCGCCAGTGGCACCATGCGCGCCTGCAGCGTCCCCTTGGGACGGATGCCGAATGGAGCAAGAAAGGCGATCTTCATATCAGCATCCCAATCCTTTCTTGATGGCTTGATACAGCGGACTGTCTGCCAAACGATAGTACATCGGCAGCAGCGGGGAAAGCACTGCTGACCAGAAACCAAAGAAGCGCCCATGCTCAAAGAGCATACGACGGTGCAGGTCGGCTTTCAGTTCCGGCAGCATACCTGCAGCCATTGACAGCGAACTCTTGCGATAGTAAAATCCAACCTCCGGCAGGCAGAGTACTGTCCGCCCCTGTTCCAGGATCCCCAGCCAGAAATCCCAGTCCTCCCAACCACAACGAAGCTCCTCATCATATCCTCCAACTTCATTCCAGTCTTCCCAGCGATACAGAGCTGAGCAAAAAATGACATTACCCAGCCCCATGCGCCATCGGGAAAACCGGGGCAGTCGCCACGAACCTGATTCAGCCCCGAACTTTTCAGCCTGACAGTACACAATCCCCACGTCAGGTGCCGCCTCCAGCACTGCCACCGCCTGGCTGATGTAGTGTGGCCCGATCCGGTCGTCCGCATCCAGCGGCAGGATATAACGCCCCTCAGCTTCAGCGATGCCGCTGTTACGGGCAGCTGCCAAACCGCCATTTTTGCGGCGAATCAATCTGGTTTTGGGATAGGCCAGCGTTTCAAGAATCCGGCAAGTCTCCGAGGCGGTTGAACCGTCATCAACGACAATAATTTCTATATCTGCATAATCAGACGCCAGCACTGAACCGATGGATTCAGCCAGAAACTGGCCATGATTGTAGCAGGGGATTATGACGGAAACAAAGGGTAACAAGACTATCTCCCTATCACCTTCCGGTACTGTTCGCAGAAGCTGTTACCGCCAAACTGCTGTTGTGCATAATCAGCGGCAGCACAGGAAAGGTGATGCAACAGAGTCCGATCAGCAGCCAATGTTGTCACCGCCTGCAGCAGGGCGGCATGAATCTCATCTTCATCACCATCCGGCAGCAGCCAGCCGTTTTCCAAGTGTCGGATATGCTCCGGTATACCGCCTACAGCAGTGCATACCGGTACGCAACCGTTGGCCATCCCTTCCATGATCGTCAGCGGAAAACCTTCTCTGCTGGAGACGATCAGCACCAGATCGGCTTGTTGGTAGTGACGGGCCAGCACTGCGGCGTCGAAGATCAGGCCGGTCAGGTTGCAACAGGCCTGATCCTCTGCAGCCAGACACCCCTGCAGATCGCCAACCAGAGTGACACTGACCGCAACTCCCTGTTCATGGCATTGCCGGGCAAACCGGCCGATCAGCTCCACCCGCTTTTCTGCCCCACCCCTGCCCACATACAACAGGCGCAGCGGCCTTTCTTCAACCGGCTTGTGCAGCTCTGGCGGAACAGCAATCCGGTTGGGGATGACTAATATCCGCTGGTCCAGCCCGGTATCCACCCCATGCGAGCGATACCATGAGATCAGTTCATCCCACACTGTCTGGCTGATCACTACTCGCTGCTGCAATCGCTCCAGCACCGGCAGGGCAAACTGTTCAGCACCGCCCCCCAGGGCGTGCAGCAGATCAGTTGCCCTGACATGCTCTGACAGATGGGGTAGTAGCAGGTAGTAAAACAGGCTGTTGCAGCCAAAAACCCGGGCATCGGGATGCTTGCCGATCAGTCCGGCCAGAATACCGACACTCAGGGGATAGGTGTATTTCAGCAGCCAGCCGTAATCAAAGCAACGACCTGCCTGCGCAAACTGTTGATAGAAGCCATGATCAACGGAACGTTTGGTAATAAAGACCCACGGCTGCCGGTCTTTGAAGCAGGTGACAATCTGGCTGTGCACCCGTTCTGCCCCGCCGGTATGGTAGAATGGAAAGAAGAAAAACAGCCCAGATCGGTTATGGAACGGCAGCAGACCGCCGATCAGACGGCCAATGGCCACCAGCAGCAGAACCACCGGTAACAACAACGGATGATGATGGGGTATGCCCCTGCTGCTCATAGCGACCGCTCCAGACAAGCCTGCAAGAACTCAACACTCTCACGACACATCCGCTCATTACCGAACTGTTGTTCAGCACGCTGACGCATCAAGCTCCCTTGTTGTTGCTGCAGCAGCGGGTTGGTGAGGAGCTGTTTCAGGCAACCTGCCAGGGCTGCTGCATCCTTAACCGAGGCAAGAAACTTCTGACCATCAGGACCGACCGCCTCCAGCAGGCCAGGAATATCACTACCGGCCACTGCCAGTCCACTGGCCATCCCCTCCAACACGGCATTGGGAATCCCCTCGCTGATCGAACTGTGCACCAGCAGCTCAGCAGCCTGTAACAAACCACTGATATCAGCCACCGCCCCCATGAACCTGACCTGTCTACTGATCCCCAACAGCTCTGCTTGCTGCTGCAATGCTGCTGCCTGGTCGTCAAAGCGTCCTGCCAAAGCCAGAACCGGTAGTTCTGCTCCACTCCAATCATCAAGCAGCACCTGCCAGGCCTGCAGCAGGGTGGCGTGATCCTTATAGCTACTCAGATTTGCCACCATCACGGCCACTGGAGCGCCTTGATCAATCTGTAACTGCTGTCGCCAGGCTGCTCTATCATGCTGCGGAGAAACCAGTGCAATGCCATTACGGATCAGCCGAACCTGTTCAGCCCGAAGCCCGTACTGACTGATCAGGAACTCCTGCCCGGATTCGGCATTGGCAATAAAATGTTCAACCTGCCCGACGGCATAGCGATGCAGCAGCCCTGACTCCAGCAGCAGACCGGCATCTGCCTGGTTCCAGACACAACAGTGCACCCCGCTATAACGCCAGAGCAGAGCTGCAGCCAGATTCGGCACCTTTGTGTAGGAGAGCAGCAGGTCAGGACGCAGTTGCCGCAGATTGATCGCCAGCCGAATCAGGTGCGGCAAACGGCGGCGCAGCCCCCAATGCAGAGTTATGGATCGCCAGGGGATGCCCCACTGTTCACACTGCTGCGCCACCGGCCCTATGCCAGCCCCCAATCCCCATACCTGCACCAGCGTCCCTTGCTGCTCCTGCAGATGACGGGCCAGCAGTAGCCCCTGACGTTCGGCCCCGCCCATCTGTAGATCACCAAACAGAAACAACGCTTTTTTATCGGTCAACGCACCCATATCAGCGGGCTGGCACGTCCTGCAGGCTGCAGACTGCAAGCATGCCAGCCTTGGTTATGCCCGGTGCCAGGGTTGAACCAAAACTGTAGAACTCCAGTT
>CAXNJF010000073.1:0-7178 GCA_964202585.1 Trichlorobacter sp.
GTCATAGACCGATTCCATTCTGCTGCCCATGTCAGACAGATAGCTGTCCATAATGGCGCCGGCTGCAGCAGCGCCTACTGAACCGGCCAGTGTCCGTTCGACAAATCGTTTCATCGCAGGCAGTTCAAACTCGGGAACCGTTGTTTCATCTTCTATTTTTCGCCCTTTGAGGTAGGCGGATAGAGATCGTTTCGCCTCATCATGACCAATGAACTTTCCCATCAACCCGATGAACTGAGGGATGGTAACCGGTTTTGAAAGCCGCTTGGCAGCACTTTTTACCTGCCGCCGCTCTGTTTCAAACTTGCCTATGAAGCGGCGAACCTGTTCCTTTTCAAGTTCACTCTGGCTGATCAGGAGTGAACAGACCAGATACGCGCCGATATTGAACAGCATGCTCCAGAACAGCGAGTGACTCCACATATCCATACCGGTCAAGCCGAACAGGGCGGTTGGTTTCAGCAGCGTCTGACCAAACAGGCCATCCATGATAATCGGGCTGTCAGGCGCAGTGGCGTAGAAGGAGGGGATCAGCAGGGTATAGCACCAGACCAGAAATCCCAGCGCCATGCCGGTGATGGCTCCGATCTTGTTGCCTCTGGCCCAGTAAAGCCCCCCCAGCAGGGCCGGTAGAAACTGCATGGCGGCCAGAAACGAGATTAACCCCATGTTAACCAGCATGAAGGAGTCACCCACAGCCCGGTAGTAGAAGTAACCCAGAAAGACCACGATGAAAATGGCCAGACGTTTCAGATTGACCAGTAACAGCGGGAACCATTGTTTGGGGGTAATCCGGACGATGATCGGCATGAACAGGTTGTTTAACAACATGGTAGAGATTGCCACAGACTCTACCATGACCATACCTGCGGCAGCAGATAAGCCTCCCAGAAAAGCCACCAGGGCGATCATTTCGTTACCGGCCTTGAGGGGAACACTGATCACAAAATAATCTGCCCCGGCGTTGCCCCCGTTTTGAAGAATTCCGGCCAGGGCGATCGGCATGATGAATATGTTAATAAGAAACAGGTACAGGGGAAAAAGCCACATCGCCTTGCTGACGTGACGAAGGTCAGCATTTTCTATCACCATGACATGGAACTGGCGGGGCAGCAGGATGATCGCCCCCATGGACAGAAACAGCATGGTCGATGAGGGGATAAACCCTTTTGTTTCAACAGGGTGCAGCGTAAACAAACGTTCAAACAACTCCGGATAATGGGCCTGGAAACGGTGCAGAATGTCTCCGAAACCATCAAACAGAAACCAGGAGACAAAGATGCCGACGGTGATCAGGCTGACCAGCTTGACCACTGATTCAAAAGCCACTGCAGCGATCAGTCCTTCATGGCGCTCTGATGACGGCAGACGACGAGCGCCAAAAATGACCCCGAAGATGGAGAGGATGATAGCCAGGGTGAGCCCGGTTGGAAGCGAGACTGGTGAGTCAGTTCCGGGCAGGTGAATAAAACGTTCACTGACGCCACTGACCAATGAGAAGGAGGTAACCACCGCTTTGATCTGCAGGGCGATATACGGCATGATTCCCAGGACCGCTATCAACGTGATCAGGGAGCCAAGCAGCTGGGAGTTGCCGTAGCGCAGACTGATAAAATCTGCAATGGAAGAGACATTGTTTTCTTTACTGATCCTGATGATCCGCCGCAGGATGTAAAACCAGGAAAAGGCCACCAGGGACGGCCCCAGATAGATCATCAGGAAGTCAATGCCACTGGTAGCAGCTTTGCCGACACTGCCGTAAAAAGTCCAGGAGGTGCAGTAGACGGCAATGGAGAGGCTGTACACATAGGGGTTATTGACCAGACTGCGCCCTTGTTCAAAACGGCGTCGCGCATACCAGGCCACCAGAAACAGAAGGCCGGTATAGGCTGCTGCTATGGCTGCAACATGCAGGATGTTCAAGGTCACGGAGTAGCCTGCTCCTGGGTGTGCTGATCGCTGGATTCTGTTTCAGCCGTGGAGGCAAAAAGGTAAATAACGCCGATGGAGACGGCCCAGCCGATGGTGAAATAGAGGTACATTATCGGAAACCCCAGTATAGTGGACGGTTGATTGAAAATTTTGAGAAAGGGAAAGTTGAGCATGACATTTCCCAATACAAAAAATATAACCCAGGATTCCCGCAACTGAAGTCTTTTTAAAAACCTTTGTCCGCTTGAACGCCACATGTGTGAGGTGCCCTCTTTCGCGAGTCAGACATCAACTGTACACTCGAATGAAATACTACCACTGAAGCAGACCCTGTGCAACTGCAGGCCCGATAATTGTTCCTGATTGCTTCGGTTGGAATCGTTTGACGCCCTTTGGCAGGTATGATAGCGTTACCAAATCTGTCTATCTGCCAACCTGTAGAACATTTCGGATGGTGTCCCATGTTACGATATTTGTTTTGTTGTGTCGGACTGTGCCTGCTTGGCGCTTGCAGTTCAATGAGGTCTGTTGACCCTTCTGACACACATCAGATCCAACCTCATAGCGGGCTTGGCTACTATGCCCAGGCACGCCTTGTCTGGAATGAAGGAAATGCCGAGCAGGCTCTGTTTTTAAGCCGTCAGGCCCAGGCTTTTGATCCTGCCAGTCCCTATCCGATTGTTCTGGAGGCAGAAGTTCAGATTAAAACCGGTCAAGTCCAGGAGGCTCTTGTTACGCTGGATCGTGCAATCAAGGTGGCTCCTGATTACCGTCCCCCCTACCTGCTGGGAGGCAGCATCATGGCTTCGTTGGGGAAGCCCAAAGAAGCAGCAGTCTATCTGCGTAATGCGGTCAGGCTTGAGCCAGGCAAGGAAGATGCGGTTCTGCATCTGGTGACAACACTGATGCAGCTCTTTGACTATGAAGAATCTGTTACGGTGCTGAAGACGTTAATCAAGGAAAAACCGGAGTCTGCGGTTGGTAACTACTATCTGGGCAAGGTTTACAGCCAGATGAGGTTGTACCGTGAAGCGATCAGCTACTACCAGCGGGCTATAGCATTGCGTCCTGATTTCATTCAGGCTGTTATTGATATGGCCATAACCCATGAGGCGCTTGGTGAATATGACAAGGCGATCACCGCCTACAAGAATGTTCTGGATGATGCTGATAATCGTACTCCCCTGATCCAGCACCTGATCCAGTTGTTTATACAGAACCGGCGCTATGAGGATGCCTTGATTTATCTCAACAAACTGCATGAAATGGGGCTTGCAACAACAGAAACCAATCGTAAGGCCGGCCTGATTTATCTTGAACTTGAACGGTATGATGAAGCGATAAAGGTGTTTTCAAAGATGCTGCTGGATGATCCTGATGTATACCAGACGCGACTGTATCTGGGGAGCGCTTTTGAAGAAAAAGGGGATCTTGTCCGGGCAGTTGAGGAATTTAAAAAAATTCCGGCTGATGCGCCGGTCTATCCTGATGCGGTCGGTCATCTGGCCTTCATTTACCTGGAGCAGGGTAAGGGGGCTGAGGCGGTTAAGCTGCTGGAGCAGGCTATAGCCGCAAATCAGGACAAGCTTGAATTGTACCTCTCACTGGCAACATTACATGATGCCCAGAGTCATCCCGCCGTGGGTTTGAAGCTGCTGCTTGATGTCGAAGCACGTTTTGCTGCAGACGCAAAATTCCAGTTCAGGGTCGGCGTGTTATACGACAAGCTTGGCAAGCGACCGCAATCCATTGAGCGGATGAAAAAGGTGGTGGAGCTGAACCCCAGGGATGCCCAAGCCCATAACTATCTCGGCTACACCTACGCTGAAATGGGAATAAACCTTGACGAAGCTCTGGTTCATATCAAGCAGGCCCTTGAGATCAGACCGGATGACGGATTCTTTATTGACAGTCTGGGGTGGGTTTATTATCAGATGAAACGCTATGACGATGCGGTGCGTTATCTGACCAGGGCCGCTGAACTGGTGAACGATGACGCCACCATCCTTGAGCATCTGGGGGATGCTCATTATGCCCGCAAGGAAAACAAGCGGGCTCTCAAATATTACAAAAAGGCTCGTGCCCTTGAGCCAAAGAAGAAAGAGCTGGAAGAAAAGATCCGGCGGATTATCCGGGGAGAGCTGGAAGAGAAATGACCGGCTGGATCGGAAGCGTGAACCGGTTTGGGTATATTCTGCTGCTTGTTCTCGGCTTTATATCTGCAGCCTGTGCGCCGGTTGAACCTCCAAAACCTCACGTCTCTGCCTCTGCCCCGCCTGCCTATGGTGATACCCTGGTGGAGGGAACCATTGGTGAAGCATCCACCCTGATCCCGATCCTTGCCTCTGACAGCGCCTCCCACAGCGTGGCCGGCCAGATCTACAACGGCCTGATCAAATACGATAAAGATCTCAAAATTGTTGGCGAACTGGCAGAATCGTATCAGGTTTCTCCCGATGGACTGACCATCACCTTCAAGCTGCATCGCACGGTCACCTGGCATGATGGCAAACCGTTTACTGCCCGTGATGTGCTCTATACCTACCGGGTAATCATTGATCCAAAGACCCCCACCGCCTATTCTGAAGACTTCAAACAGGTTGCCGCAGTCACTGCACCGGATGCCTACACGGTGGTAGTGCGCTATGCCCGGCCATTCGCCCCGGCCCTGGCTTCATGGGGCGTGGCGATCCTGCCTGCCCATCTGCTTGAGGGGCAGGATATTACCAGAAGCCCTTTGGCCCGCAAGCCGGTTGGTACCGGACCGTTCCGTTTTAAAGAGTGGGTGGCTGGTCAGAAAGTTGTACTTGAGGCAAACAAGGACTATTTTGAAGGGCGGCCGTATCTGGATCGATACGTCTATCGTCTGATTCCCGACACATCCACCATGTATATGGAGCTGAAGGCAGGCGGCGTTGACCAGATGGGGTTGACCCCGGTCCAGTTTGCCCGCCAGACCGATACTCCCCGTTTCAAGGCCGCCTTCAACAAGTACCGTTATCCCTCAAACGGTTACCTCTATCTGGGCTACAACCTGCGCCATCCGACCTTTAAGGACAAGCGGGTTCGGCAGGCGATTACCGCTGCCATCAACAAGGATGAGCTGATTCAGGGGGTGCTGTTCGGCATGGGGCAAAAGGCCAACGGCCCGATGATCCCTGGTCGGTGGGCCTACAATCCAAACGTGAAAGATATCCCCTTTGATCCGGTTCATGCCCGACAATTACTGGCGGAAGCAGGCTGGAAGCCGGGAAGCGACGGCTTTCTGCAAAAGGATGGTAAGCCGCTGCGTTTTACCATCCTGACCAATCAAGGTAATCAGCAGCGATTGATGACCGCCCAGATCATCCAGCAGCGGTTGAAACAGGTGGGGATTGACGTACGGATCAGAATTGTGGAGTGGGCTGCTTTCCTGAAAGAGTTCATTGACAAGGGGAACTTTGAGGTGGTGCTGCTGGCCTGGATGACTTCCCAGGATCCGGATATGTACGACATCTGGCACTCCAGCAAGACCAAGCCGGGCGAGCTAAACTTTATCGGCTACAACAACCCGGAGGTGGATCGTTTGCTTGAAGAAGGGCGCAGCACCTTTGATATTGAAAAACGGAAGCAGGCCTATTTTCGGATACAGGATATTCTTGCTGATGAACAGCCCTACACCTTTCTTTATGTTCCCGATGCCCTGCCGGTGGTCTCCTCCCGTATCCACGGCATAGAACCGGCTCCGGCCGGTATCGGCCATAACCTGATCAAGTGGTACGTGCCCAAGCTGGAGCAAAGATACTGACCATCATCCTGTCACCTGTATCTTCCTGAACGTCCAGAGCTGCAGGAGGAGAAGAAGCGTGTTTGCGAACCATTGTAGAAAAGGCCGTCCGACAATTGTCGGACGGCCTTTTCACTGTTGCTTATGTTGAAGAGTTACTTTTTCTTCTTTTTTGCTACCTTTTCTACAGAACGACCACCAACCTGCATCGGGTCGCCTTTGTAGCCCAGCGCTGCCCAATCCATCCGCTTTGCACCCATATGGCACTCGCCACACTGCAGAGCGTTCTCTTTGGGAGCAACTTCGTGAGGAGCTGACAACCATGCTACGGTATTGACAAACTGATACTTGCCGCTGTACGGCAGCCCCAGATCCTGACCACCATCTTTCAGCGCCTTGTCCCAGTCATAATGATCCCAGAGGGACTTGTACTGCTGGAAGGTATTCAGATACTTGAACTTGGCATCCATCGGCTGGCTGCCTTGATAGTATTTGTAAGGATAGATCTTGGCGGTTTTGTCTTTGATATCGCCAACCGGCTTGATCATGACCACCGGCTTGGAAGGATCCTTGATCTTGTCTCCAACCATATAGCGCTCAATCTGGCCGTTATACCAGGCGTATGCAGGCACAAAATTCATGTTCCACTTGAAGGTTCCCTTTTTCTTGGCAAAGGTTTCCTGATCAAACTCCTCCTTAGGCTCTATCTTCTTGCCTACATCGGACCACCACCAGCCAACCTTGGTGGCCTGACCACGGGAGAGAGTCGGGATGTGGCAGGTCTGACAAGCTACAGAAGCAGCGTGCTTTTCAATAATAGCCTTGTTCTTGGACTGCTGGTGAGGAGCCTTGGCACCACTGTGACAGTCAGTACACTCAACCTTGCCCTGGTAATGGGCCATCATGCTGGAGCGGCCGGCAATCTTGTGGTCCTTGGTCTTGTGGCAGTCCTGACAGAGCAGACCAGCTCCGCCCTTTTCCTTTTTAGCCATGTGGACGTCACGATTTTTGTCTGCAGCCAGCAGGGTTGAATCAAGGCCTGGTGACTTGACGTTATCGCCGCCGCCGCCAAAGAAGTGGCAGTAACCGCAGTTGCCCAGTCCTGGCTTACCAACTGATTTTGCGGCCTTGTCAAGATCAAGGGAGCCTTTTTTGATGGCGTCCATATTCACATCGCAACCGGTAGCGCCACGATCGTAGTTACCTTTAAGAGCGTGGCAGACCAGACAGTCAACCCGGGTCTTGTCTTTATGGTCAAACTTTGCGCTGGTCCATCCGTAACCGGCATGACACTTGGCACAGGACTCCATCGGCTTGGCATCTTTGCCGTTAAAGACTGTAGTGCAGAAGCTATTGATCATGTTAATCTTGCCGTACTCTTTCGTGCTCTTCTCCATCCCCTTGACGTGGTTGGGAGTGCCTTTCCAGGTCCAGTGAGATGTCTTCATGAAATCTGCTGCCTGCTTCTCATGACACTCAA
>CAXNJF010000074.1:0-7169 GCA_964202585.1 Trichlorobacter sp.
AACGCGATTGAGCTTGTGCCGGGACCGTTCAAGCAGAACCAGGACAAGGTGCAGAACTGCCAGCTTGACGGCTTAATGGATATTACCCAACGGCCTGACCGGGAACCGTTCTACATCTTTACCCGACCCTATATGGTTATTCCGCACCTGATTGTCGCGAGAAAGGGGGATGACTACTTCAAGACTGAAGCAGAACTCTCCGGGAAAACCATTGCGCTGGAAAAGGGCTTTCATAATGTCATCCACTTCAGAACCAAATTCCCCCTGGTTGCCGTTCGTGAGTATGACTCCACCTCGGCTGCCCTGGATGCGGTCAGCCGGGGGGAGGCCGATGCCTATGCCGGTAACCGGGCGGTTGCCATTCATCTGATTGAAACAGAGCTGCATACCAACCTGCGGATGATGGGCAGGCTGGCCGAACCTAAATCGGTGTTACAGTTCGGGGTGCAGAAGGATCTGCCGCTTTTGGCCTCAATTCTTGACAGGGCGCTGGATTCAATCACTCAGGATGAAGAGCGGGCCATTCGGCAGAAGTGGCTGCAGGAACGGTCTGAAGGGATTGAACTGACTGGAGCTGAGCAGGCCTGGTTAAAGGCCCATCCGGTGATCAGGGTGGCCTTTGATCCGGTTGGCGCACCGGTGGAGTTTGTGGACAAGCATGGTATTCCCCAGGGGATTTCTGCCGATTATCTGCACCGGCTTGGCGAACTGCTGGGAGTCCGGTTTGAAATCGCCAGGGGCAGGGGCTGGCAGCAGTTGATTGCTGCAGCAAAAGAGCGGAAGCTGGACCTGTTTTCATCCATTGTGCGGACCACTGAGCGGGAACAGTTCCTGGGATTCAGCGACAGCTACCTGACCTTGCCGATCGGTATCTTTACCCGCACTGATGCACTCTACATCGGATCAATCATGGAGCTGGCCGGTAAAAAGGTGGCGGTGATCAAGGATCATGGCGCTGAGTACCATCTGAAGACCAACCATCCCGATCTGATGCTGGTTGCAGCAGCAGATGTCAGAGATGCCTTGCATAAACTGGAACAAGGCGAGGTGGATGCCTATGTGGGCAGCACCATGTCCACCGGCTACTATCTGGAAGAACTGAGGCTGACCGGCATTAAGTTGGCTGCCGAAACCCCTTATCACTATGAACTGGCCTTCGGGGTTCGCAGAGACTGGCCGGAGCTGGTGCCGATGCTGAACAAGGCCTTGCGAGCCATGCCGGAAAGCGAGAAGAGCGCCATCTACACCAAGTGGATCTCGCTGGGACAAGCACAGAAGATCAACTATGCCCTGATCTGGAAGATTGTTGGCGGTGCTCTGCTGGTGATCGGCCTGTTCGCCTTCTGGAACCGGCGATTGAAACAGGAGGTGACCATTCGCACCGAGGCTGAGGAGCGGCTGCAGCACCAGCAGACCCGGATGGAGCAGATACTGCAGGAACAGCTGGAACAGGCAAGCGAACTGCAGGTTGCCAAAGAACGGGCCGAGGCAGCCGACCGTCTCAAATCAGCCTTTCTGGCCACTATGTCCCACGAGCTGCGCACGCCACTTAACTCCATCATCGGTTTTACCGGCATCCTGCTGCAGGGGCTGGGCGGCCCGATCAATGCCGAGCAGACCAAGCAGCTGGGGATGGTCAAGAACAGCGCCAACCACCTGCTCTCTCTGATCTCTGATGTGCTGGATATCTCAAAGATCGAGGCTGGTCAGTTGACAGTTGCCTCTGATCCGTTCAAGCTGCCGGACTCGATTGAAAAGGTGGCCCAGAGCATCAGGCCGTTGGTTGAAAAGAAAGGTCTGCAGCTTGAGGTAACCATTGCTGATGATGTGGCCTGCATTACCAGTGACGAACGGAGGGTTGAGCAGGTACTGCTGAACCTGCTCTCCAATGCGCTCAAGTTTACTGAAGTCGGCAGTATTGTTGTGGCTTGCAGCCGTAAGGGCAACGAATATCTGATAACGGTAACCGATACCGGCATCGGTATCATACCTGAAGAGGTAGAACGGCTGTTCAAGCCGTTCTACCAGATTGATACAGGCCTGACCCGTAAATATGAAGGCACGGGGCTGGGGCTTTCGATCTGCAAGAAGCTGGTTGAGCTGATGGGGGGCAGTGTCTGGCTTGAGAGTGAGCCGGGCAAGGGGAGCTGCTTCAGCTTTCTTTTACCGATTGAGAGGACATGTGTATGAGCAGGAAAATACTTTACATTGAAGACAACGAGCAGAATATGTATCTGGTGACTTTTCTGCTGGAAAAGCATGGCTATAGCGTTATCCCGGCAATCGATGGTCAGGAGGGGATCGATACCGCCACCCGGGAGAAGCCTGACCTGATCCTGCTGGATATCCAGCTGCCCAGGATGGATGGCCATACCGTTGCCCGTCATCTGCGCAGTAACCCCGATCTGTCTGCTATCCCGATTGTTGCGGTCACCTCCTACGCCATGGCCGGCGACCGGGACAAGGCGTTGGCCGCCGGGTGCAACGGCTACATTGAGAAACCGATTAACCCCGATACCTTTATCCAGCAGGTTGAACAGCATTTGCCCGCAGACTGACAAGGAACTAACCATGAAACGCGCACTGATTGCCGATGACCATCCGGAAAACCTCTACTTTCTGGAAGTGCTGCTGAAAGGGAACGGTTTTGATACCGTTGATTCTGCCGAAAACGGTGCCCAGGCGCTGGAGCTGGCCCGTTTAAACCGCCCTGACCTGATCATCAGTGATATTCTGATGCCAGTGATGGACGGCTACGCACTCTGCAAGGAGCTGAAAGCCGATCCGAACCTGAAGGATATCCCGTTCATCTTTTACACCGCCACCTTTACCACAGCCAAGGATGAAGCGCTGGCCCTGAGCCTTGGGGCCGACCGTTTTGTGATCAAGCCCCAGGAACCGGATGCCCTGATGGAAATCATCCGGGATGTGCTGTCAGTGCCCCGCAGAGAGGCGGGGGATGATCAGGAATGGCAGATGCAGCAGTACAGCGAGGCGCTGTTTCGCAAGCTGGAAAAGAAGATGGTCGACCTTGAACAGGCTAACCGTGATCTGGAGGCCAGTGAAGCTCGTTTCCGTCAGTTTGTGATCCAGTGCCCCTTGCCGATTGCGGTCAATAACAGGGAGGGAGCTATTGAGCTACTCAATGAAGCCTTCTGCAAGGTAACCGGGTATGGCATGGCTGATCTGCCTGATGTGGCAACCTGGTGGACGCTAGCCTATCCCGATCCGGCCTACCGCAACCAGGTGCAGACAGTCTGGCAGGTTGCGCTGGAGCAGGCGGTCAGCGATGGTTCAATGATCGTTCCTGGCGAAGAATACCGGGTAGTCTGCAAGGATGGCACAACCCGCATCATGGAAATTTCGGCGGCCCTGATTGAAGAACAGTTGCTGGTGCTGTTCAACGATCTGACCGAGCGGAAACAGGTGGAGCAGGAGCGGGCTGCACTGCAAACCCAGTTGATCCAGCAGGACAAGCTGGCCTCCATCGGCCAACTAGCCGCCGGTGTTGCCCATGAAATCAACAACCCGGCCGGTTTTACCAAGAGCAATCTGGTTACTCTGACCACCCAGCTTACCCGGATCACCAGCTATATCAAGAGCATGGAAGAGCTGATCGCGCACAGCAGTGATCAGGCCTTGCCGGGCAGCATTGCCCGGCTGCAGGAGGAGTTGAGAATTGTTCCGATACTGCAGGGGGCTGAAAATTTGCTTTCCGACTGCGTTGACGGCACCGAACGGATTGTCCGGATTGTCCAGAACCTGAAGATTTTTGCCCATCGGGATACGGAAAAGACCGAGCCGGTCAACCTGAACAACAGCCTTGATACTATTTTGAGCATTGTCTGGAACGAGATCAAGCAGGTTGCCACCCTTGAAAAACAGTACGGCGAGCTGCCGGAGATACGCTGCAATCTGCAGCAGATCAGCCAGGTCTTCATGAATCTGCTGGTAAATGCGGCCCAGTCAATCCGGGATGCCGGCTCAATTATCGTGAAGACCTGGGCTGACCCTGATGCGGTCTGTGTGGTAATTGCTGATACCGGTTGCGGCATACCGCCTGAAAACCTGGACAAGATCTTTGATCCCTTCTTTACCACCAAGGATGTTGGCAAGGGGACCGGTCTGGGGCTTTCTATATCAGCCGAGATTGTGAAAAAACATGGCGGCAGCATAACGGTTGAAAGCCATGTTGATAAAGGCAGCACCTTTACAGTGCGATTGCCTGTTACCCCTTAACATTGAACCCAGTGGTGACCAATGTCCTACGCACATCTCTTTAAAACTGCGGCCTCCAGCCAGAAACCGGCTGATGATGCTCTGGAACTGGATTCACAGCCCCAGGGCCAGGAACCGTTCACCCTACTGTTCGTTGATGACGAGGAAGGGGTGCTGAACGCACTGCGCCGGATTTTTATGGATGAAAACTATACCATCCTGTCTGCCAGTTCCGGTGACAAGGCACTTAAAATACTGGAGGAACGACAGGTACACCTGCTGATCACCGATCACCGTATGCCGGGGATGAACGGAGCCGAATTGCTGAAATTGGTGCGTGAGCGGTATCCTGAAACGATCCGGATCATGCTGACCGGTTATGCTGATGTCACGTCCATCATGGGGGCGGTCAAGGAAGGCGCGGTCTACAAGTTTATCACCAAGCCGTGGAACGATGAGGATCTGCGGCTGACGGTCTCCCTGGCCCTGCAACAGTATGTTTTGATGCATGAGAATCGCCACTTGAAGGAGTTGGCCCGTCAGCAACAATCAAAGATCAGAAACTATGCCGGGCTGTTTGAGGAAAACCGGGGTATGCTGGGAGATATTCTGGTCAAATGCGGTCTAATCGGTCAGGAAGAGCTGACCCTGGCTCACAAACAGCAAGAGCAAGGTGAGTTTCTGGGTGATACCCTGATCAGACTGAAGCTGCTGACTGAAAGCCACCTGGTCGCAGCGTTGCAGAAGTCTTTGGGGGTTGAATACCTTGATGTACGCGAGCTGACGATTCCCACCAATGTGGCCCGTTGCCTGCCAAGAGAGTTGTGTGAGCAGAGCCACCTGATGCCGGTCAAGCTGGATGGCAGCCAGTTGACCATTGCCATGGCCGATCCATCCGATATTTTAAAATCAGACAACATTGCCATGGTAACCGGTCTGAAGGTGGCCTGCGTGCTGGCTTCATCAAGCCAGATCGATGAACGGCTGCGTCATGCCTGGGAGTCGGGCGAGGCGGCGATTGATGAGTACAACGATCTTGAGCCGCTGGATGAGATTGATATTGTATTGGATGAGGAAGAAAAAGAGGCCACGGTTGAGGAACTGATCGGTTCCTCCAAAGTTCCGCCGGTGATCCGGATTGTGAATGCCATTATCTCTGAGGCGATCCGTTATGGCGCCAGCGATATCCATATCGAAGCCAAGACCAAATATACCGTGATCCGTTACCGGATTGATGGGATGCTGCACGCCAAGATCAAAATACCGTCGGATCTTCATGCAGCGGTGATCTCCCGCCTGAAAATTCTGGCTAAAATGGATATTTCCGAGCGGCGCAGGCCCCAGGATGGCAGAATTACGGTCAAGGCAGGCACCCGGATCGTTGATTTGCGGGTTTCGTCGCTGCCCACCATCAATGGCGAAAAGATCGTGATGCGGATCCTTGACAAGAGCGCTGCCATCAAGCGGCTGGAAGAGCTGGGGGTTCTGCCGGACGACCTGTCTAAAATCACCATCATCAGCAAGAAGCCGCAGGGGGTGATTATCGCCACCGGCCCCACCGGCAGCGGCAAGACCACCATGCTGTACTCGCTTCTGGCAGCCATGATGAATCCCAACAAGAATTTTGAGACCATTGAAGAACCGGTGGAGTATTTTCTGGAAGAAGCCAACCAGGTTGCAATCCATGAGAAGATCGGCCTTTCCTTTGCCCAGGTTTTGCGGGCCACCATGCGTCAGGACCCGGATGTTATTCTGGTGGGGGAGGTGCGGGACTTCGAGACCGCCGACACCGCTTTCAAGGCAGCTCTGACCGGACATATGGTGCTGACCTCACTGCATACCAACAGCGCCATCGCTTCCATCACCCGTCTGATTGATATGGGGATCAAGGCGTATATCCTGGCCTCGGCACTGGAGGGGATTATTGCCCAGCGGCTGGTACGCAAGATTTGTGATGCCTGCCGTGAAGAGGTAGTTCCTGATCCGGAACAATCTGCATTATTACGGGTACCGCACGGTCTGTTTGCCGGAAAGGTGTATCAGGGAGCAGGTTGCGCCCGCTGTAATAACACCGGTTACAAGGGCAGGCTGGGGGTTTTTGAAATCTTTATGATGACTGATGAGTATCGCCAGTTGATCGGCACCAGCTACAAGGAGTCGGAGATCCTGACTATAGCCCGTGCCAACGGTATGAGAAGCCTGCTGGAAGATGGCCTTGAAAAGGTGCGTCAGGGGCTGACAACCATGGAAGAGCTGCTGCGGGTAGTTGGTCCGGCAGTACGGTTGGAACGGAAGTGCGACCATTGTGGCAAGCTGATGGAATCGCAGCATCTTTTCTGTCCCCTCTGCGGGGCGTTCCGTCTGAACTGCTGCCGTTCCTGTCATCAGACGCTTGAAGATGACTGGGTGATCTGTCCTGCTTGTGGAACGGCACGATAAAACCTTAACGCAGAGGTGCAGAGAAAAAGACAAGACAAGCAGGAAAAAGAAGGCTTCTCTCTGCGTCTCTGCTCCTCATGCCTCTCTGCGTTAAGATTGTAGATTTTAAAAAAGGAGTTACTCATGAATAATCCGATCCTGCTGGTTGATGATGAGGTCAATGTCCTGTCTGCCCTGAGCCGTGCCCTCTTTGAAGAGCCATATCAGGTGACTTGCGCCAAAAGTGGTGAAGAGGCGCTGGAGCTGATTGCCGCTACTCCGTACAAGCTGGTTATTTCAGATGAGAAGATGATCGGCATGCAGGGCAGTGAACTGCTGGCTATTCTGAAGGAACGCTATCCCCATACCCTGCGGATACTGCTGACCGGCCACGCCACTCTTGAAGCAGCCATGAAAGCGGTTAACCAGGGCGAGATCTATCGTTTCTTTACCAAGCCCTGGAACGATACCGATCTGAAGTTTGCGATCCGCTCTGCCATTGAACGGTTTGATCTTGAGGCGGAAAACCGTCG
>CAXNJF010000075.1:0-7062 GCA_964202585.1 Trichlorobacter sp.
CCTCATCAAGCAGATGTTTTTTTACTTCTACGGGTATTTTAAAGGTGCCGCTGCACCATTTCATGCAACACCGGACAGCAAGTTTAACCCGATGCAAAAATCAGCTTATCTGGCCATCATGTTCGTGATTGTACCGTTTGTCAGCCTGACCGGTATCGCCCTTTTGAATATTGGCCCGCTTCGGCAAATGTTGTTGATGCTGGGTGGATTACAGATCCTGGTTACGCTGCACTTTTTTCTGGCCTGTATCCTGGGGGCATTTCTGATGACCCACGTCTATCTGGCAACGCTCGGTTCAACGCCACTGGCTTATTTCAAGCCGATGTGGACCGGTTGGGAAAAGGTTGAACATCATCATCACGCAGTTGATGAACTCCATAGCACCGCAGACTAGAGGAGATACGATCATGCTACGCACAAAAAACAGTAAAGCACAGGTTGGATCGGAACAGTACGAACTTGATAACCTCTATAAAAACTCCCGTTGCGGCCTTTGGGGAATCTGCATCTATCTGGCAGTAACGCTGATCGCTTTCTACTGCAAGGATCAGAGCCTGGCCACTATGTTATCACCGCAGCTGATGCAGAAGCTTGGAGCTGTCCCTCCGGTCTTTATGGCAGTGGTGGTATTATGGATCTCGACACTCAGTGCTCTCACGGTTATCGTCGGCAGGTTGTTCCATGCAACAATACCTTCAAGTACCAGATCGCAGTTGGCATTCAGAATCGGTTTTTATATCCTATTTTTTGCTGTGGGGGGGCTTGGTCAATGGTTTAATGAGCTGTTCGTTTCCGGTCTTGTCGTTTTGGCACTGCAGCACTACAACGTATCCAGCTACTACAGCAGAGCTATCGATATGAATCTTGCAATCTGTAACAGTATGCCCCAGGAAAGCTTGTAAAGGTAATCGCCTATCGGATGGTGCATGACTATTTCATACAGATACGGTTCTTTGCATAAAATTAGATCAATACAAAATATTAATGGGTTACGCGATTTGTTGAACTTTTATATCAGGCTTGCTGTACAATAAAAACATACTAATACAGGCCTTTGACGGTAGTGGCCAAAGTTCTTTGAGATGGTTCCCACCTCAAACGATGAGTTGGGGGAGCTGATGCGAGCCTTCCAGGTGATGACCAACAACCTGCGCCAGGCCCGCGACGATCTTGAATGAATGGGGCCGTACCCTGGAAGAGAAGGTGAAGGAGCGCAGTGAACAGTTGCAGCGGATGCAGATGCAGCTGGTGCATACCGAAAAGCTGGCTTCGCTGGCGGAGGTGGTGGCAGGTATCGCCCACGAGATCAATAACCCGCTGTCCGGTATCCTGATCTTCAGTTCTTTGGCGGCAAAGGATAAACGGCTTGATCCTGCCCTGAAGGGGGATCTTGAGACCATCAGCAACGAGGCCCAGCGCTGTGCCGGAATCGTAAAGGGTCTACTGGAATTTGCACGGGATTATCAACCCAAGATGGCGGTTTGTGACATCAACCAGGTGCTGATTGACTCCCTGCGTCTGGTGGAATGCCAGTCGGTTTTTCAGAATGTTGCTATCCTGCGGCAACTGGGCAGTGATCTGCCGGAGATTATGGCCGATCCGAACCAGCTCAAGCAGGTCTTTATCAATATATTTATCAATGCCGGACAGGCGATGCAGGATCAGAAGCGAGGCGAACTGCAGATCATCACCCGGCAGAACAAGGAACCGGGTGGTGGCGTTGTGGTGACGATCTCGGATTCTGGTTGCGGGGTAGCGGAAGAACAGCTGTACAAACTGTTTGATCCGTTTTTTACCACCAGAGGTACTGGCGGCACCGGTCTGGGACTTTCGGTTTCCTACGGCATTATTCAGGCCCATGGCGGAACAATCCGGGCTGAAAGCGATCTGGGGATGGGGATGACCTTCATCATCAGCCTGCCATGCTGTGCAGAAGGGGTTAACCAAAACGAGACGTTGGAGCGCAGGAATGATAAAAATGTGAGTTGATGATACTTCAGTCTACTATTGACAGGACAGGTCAATCGAAAAGTTCTTGGAGGTTGTGAACGCTGATGAGTATGGATGTTTCTTCGGATAAAAATGGAAATAGAACGATTAAAGTCCAATTTCACTATGCGAACCGAGACGAACTAAATCGAGATGATCGTCATCCGTTTTCCGGTAAATCAAAATCAAATCAGGCTTGATGTGACAGTCTCTGTGATCGGCCCAATCACCAGAGAGCGGATGATCGAAGTTACGGCGTGGCAACATCTCATCGGCGGCAAGCAGACGCACAACGTCCATAAGAGCGGCATCAAGTGTTTTTCCATGCCGTCCTGATTTTTCCCGTTTGTAGTCGCGTTTGAAGCGCCCGACATACCTAATCTCCCGCATTTAGCATCTCAAGGAGGGTATCTGCGGAGCCAACCGTAACAAGATCGCCACGGCGGGCGGCCCTCATTGCCTCAATGGTTTCCTCATTGGGAACAAGTGGCGCAAACGGTAGCTGTTTTTCTTTTGCAATGCGCATCATCAACATGCGGAAAGCATCAGAGGCTGTAAGGCCGATAGAAGCGAGCACTGCTTCGGCCTCAATTTTAATATCTCCGTCAATTCTTGCACGGACAACAGAGTTATGAGCTGCTAACATAATATTTCTCCTTTGGGCTACATTGTAGCCCACAAGCAGTAACGGAGCAAGATTATTTAACTACGATTACTGAAAGTGAAGAATGTCCAACACTCGGCGGCACGCAGTAATAACCCGAAAGAGGAATCGCCAAGCGGCTGGTGCATGACTATTTCATACAGATACGGCTCTTTGCATAAAATTAGATCAATACAAAATATTAATGGGTTACGCGATTTGTTGAACTTTTAAATCATGTTTTCTGTACAATAAAAACATACAATACAGGCCATAGTAGGTCGTGGCCAAAGTTCTTTAACAAGATTAAGTTTAAGTTATTACGGCAAGTTAAATATTATTTTAGCTGCAATGTGTGATTTGGCATCTCTTGTGCTAGTAGATAAGTATCATTCAGCTACTTAACGGAGTACCTCAGGGAGGATGCCATGAAAACGAACATTATGAATCTTTTGATCACATTACTGGCTGGCAGCGCAACATCAGCTTTTGCAGCAGACGGCGCCGTACAGGATGGAGGCAGTCCGTTGATCTGGCTCTTTATCGGTTTTGGTGTGCTGGTTGTTATGGTACAGGCGATTCCGGCCGGCATCATGCTCTTCTCAATGGCCAAGGCGGTTTTCAGTTCTTCTGAAGCAGCAACACCGGCCAGCGCTACACACAACGTCAAATAATCTGTTCACCAGAACAGCCATAGTAACTCTCAAGGAGACCGGTACCCATGAAATCTGTAAAAACTATCCTCACTTCCCTTGTTCTTTCCTGCCTCAGCCTGACCTCTGCCTTTGCTTCTGCTGAGCATGGCGCAGTGGTTGATACCAGCCTGACTTACAATAGCGGTATTCTGGTGCTGGCCTTTGCCGGATTTCTGGCCCTGATCGTGGTCGTGCAGACTATCCCGGCCGTTATCAGCCTGTATGGCATGATCAAAGGCGCAGCCGAGCAGAGCAGACAGCAAGAAGCAGTAAGAGCCGATGCACGTAACTGATCACAGCAACGGGGGCGAGCCGGAAGCTCGCCCCGCTGTCTCGTCAGAACCGTTGGCAACGGAGGCTGCGGTCTGTCCGCTACCCAATCTGCCTGATCCGGTTGCATTTCAGTCCGCCATGAGTACGATCCGCATCCGCCGCAAGTATTTTTTTACCACGATCATCGCTTATATGCCGCTGATGTGGATCGTCAACAAAATCTCCCCAACCTTCCGCAGTATGGCGATTACCTTTGCTGTCTGGGTAGTCGTCCTGTTTATCACCGCCCTGTATTCTGCACTGGCCCGCTGCCCCCGGTGCGGCAACTATTTCCATATGCACGGCATGTCGCTGCTCTACCTGCGGCGCTGTTTGCATTGCCAGCTGCATGTTACGGCGGATAAAACCGGCTAGGCAAGGCAGCAACGCGTAAACAAAACGGGCGGGATTCCCATCAGGAATTCCGCCCGTTTTGTTGTGTCGGCTGTGAATCAGTGAGTTTAAACTTCCCGGTTCTGGCTGAACCCCATTCTCCGTTCCAGCGTGGCCAGCGTCTCTTGCTCTTCACGGATCTTTGCAGAACTGAGCGTCCAGATATGGTAGCTCTCAAGGCTCAAGATCGTCATACCGGTGGCCAGCACGGCCCAGAAGTTCTCCGGCAGCACACCGGAAAAAAAGTAGAAGGCATAGAAGCAGATCAGGTAACCGATATGACTGAAAGAGACCATCTTTGGCGAGCCGTTGGTGATCCTGCCCAGCACCAGCAGGATAGCAGAAAAAGCATACACCACCAGCAGGCCACTGATCATGTTGCTGGAAGGGGGCGTTCCCAGCATTTTTTTTACTTCAGGGGTAAGGGGAGGAAAAATCTGGTGACTGAGCATGGCCGGTATGCTGATACCGGCAAAGGCGGCAATAGCCCACATTCCCTGATGGGAACGGGTACGCAAACGTTGTATTGAACCCAGCAGGGCTGCGCGCTGTTCTTCCTGTGTCAGCGTCCTGCCGGTTTCCTGGTTGGCCATGAATTTGTACCTTCTCTGGTTACGGTCTGATGCTGCAACCTGATGGATACCTCTGGTCCAACAACTAGCTGGTCGTGGTATCGTTTTTGTCCTTGCTGCAACTGCGGCAGCGGGCCAGCGCATCACGGGTCTCGTTCAAACGTACAATCAGACCGTGAAAATTGCGTGCCAACAGTGAGAGTTCACCGTAGCCGGATTCAAGCTGTTTCTCGGTGTTGTTTGGCTCCGAGGCGCTGGTTACGGCAACCAGTTTTTTCAGGGGGAGAAAAAATGATCGATTCAGAAGCGCTGCTACACCGCCCACTGTCAAAACTAACGTCATAAGTGTAAACACTATCATACGGTAGCGCATTAAGGCGAGTGAATTTTGAAGCGGTCCCTGGTCAAGGCCGATGTCCAACATACCAAGCACTTTCTTGGCTGAAGGGTGGTAGTGACAGGAGTTGGTGCAGGATGGTTCGTTGTAGATCGGTTGTGACATGGCCAGCACATCAACCCCCCGCTCGTTTTTGAAAAAACGGGTCTGTTTTTCAGCGGCCAGTTGTTCAGCTGCTTTTGTACCGCTATGACAACCGCTGCAGCCCTCTACTTTTTTGTTGACCTGATGGCCAACCTCGGACTGGTTGCGGGAAAAGGTGACAAAGCCATCGTGGTTGAAAACCCGCAGATGCTCAACCCCCTGATGCTGGCCGATATTGGCGATGATACTCCCCAGATGCTGACGGTCGTTATGCAGCATGGCGTAGCGGGTAGAAAGCACCACGGTGTTGGCTATGTTGCGGCCATTCTGGGCGGCATCATCAATCATATCCTGCTTCATGATTGCGTAGAGGCTGATGCAGCCGATTGCCACAAAGCCGGTTACAGCAAGGCCAACCGGGACGATTGAGCGGGTAGCTATGTTCTGGAACATGCTGCACCTCCAGGTGCATGGATCTGAAAAAGTGCCGGCAAGGGGTTGCGCCACCCCTTGCCGGCCATAACATTTCAGGAGCTCTTATGGCACTTCAGGCAATCGCCCTTAACTGAGAAGGCAGACTTCCCGTCATGGCAGGCACCGCATGATGCGCCGGTTTCCATCTGTTTCATGGTGATCCGCTTACCGTTTCCATAGGGATACAGTTTGGTGTGACAATCGCTGCACTGGTAGGCGGCAGTGTGAAACTCATGGCTGAAGTGGCCGATGATGGTCCCTTTTTTGTTCTTGAAAGTCATTTTTACAGGTAGCTTGAAGCCGGTGTGACATTTGGCGCAGTCCCCCTTGACCGAGAAGGCTACCTTGCCATCGTGGCATGCGCCACAGGATTGCTTCTTCTCCATATCTGCCATGCTTGCCCGCTTGTTTTTCTTCATATCCGGCTTGACGATAGCGGTATGGCAATCTTTGCAGCTATAGGCCTGGGTATGAAAGGCGTGGCTGAAGCTCGCCTTAGGTACCGGTGGTGTTTTGTACGTCAGTTCCGGGCTTTTGTGGCACTTGCTGCATTTGTCCACCCCAAAGGCTTTTTTACCGTTGTGACAGAACCCGCACGACTTGCCTTTTTCCATCTCGGCCATACTTACGGTCGGATTTTTACCGGTTTTATACAGTTTGGTGTGGCAGGCAGCACAATCCTTAACTTTTGCCAGGTGTTGCTTGTGACTGAAGGAGGTCGGTCCGGTCTCTTTAACCGGATAGATGATCTCTTTTACCTGGTGGCACTTGCTGCATTCATGGGCGTCAAAGGCCTGTTTTCCGTTGTGGCAGGCGCCACAGGACTGACCTTTGTACATATCAGCCATGGTGTAATGCTTTTTACTCTTGTTGCCGGTATGGCAACTGGCACAACTGAAGGCAGCTGTTCCACGGGGCGATTTCTTGGCCAGGTGCTTGCTGTGGCTGAAGACTACCTTGCCCGCTTCTTTGGTGTCGTAGCTGATATCTTTCAAGTCTATCGCAACGGCATGGGAGGCGATCAGGCCGACCAGTCCTGCCAGTGCGAATGTAAGGGCGCGTTTCATGACGTTCTCCTGGTATCATCCCCCCTGCCGCTGTGGCAGGGGGAACGGTTGTTGAATCAGGTTACTTGCTGGTGGTACTGATTGTTTCAGGCTTGGGATCAAGGACACCGTAGTCGCTGTAGCGTGTCTTCCATTTGAACAGGATCGGCCAGCGGTACAGAATTGCCCGGTAGGTAACGATGTAGACCGAGTAGACCGTAACCGTGATGATGATTTCACGCCAGGGTGGGACGTGAACATGCCCATTCTGCCAGTTGAAGGTGAACATATAGACGTTCAGACGGTTCAGGATAACGCCGATAATAGTGGTCCAGGCCCCCAGCCGCACCAGCGTGACGCTGTTGTTGCGGATACCTGCGGTCAGCAGCACCAGTGAAAGAATCACGCCGAAACCGATTTCAAACATCCACCAGGTACCCCAACCGGTTGCCAGATA
>CAXNJF010000076.1:0-7015 GCA_964202585.1 Trichlorobacter sp.
TCAGGCAGGCTATACCGAAGATAAAACGCTAAACCGTCTTGCGATCCAGACTCCGGTACTGGATCGCTTCAGCCAGATGGTGATCACGGATGGCGTCTGATCCGGCAAGATCAGCAATGGTGCGAGCGACCTTGAGTATCCGGGAGTAGCTGCGGGCAGAGAATCCTAATTTCTCCCCGGCCAGCTCAAGCATCCGGTGTCCGGCTGCGTCCAGCTCGCAATGTTTTTTGATCAGACGGGCGTTCATCTGGGCGTTGCAGTGAACCTTACTCCCCTTGAAACGCTGCTGCTGCAACTGCCTGGCCTGCAGCACCCGAGCTGCAATTGCAGTGGAAGATTCCGTTTCCCGGTTGTCGGACAGGTCGCGATAGGCCACAGCTGGCACCTCCACATGCAGGTCGATCCGGTCCAGCAGTGGTCCCGAGATGCGCGAACGATAGCGCTTGATGGCAATCGGAGTGCAGGTGCAGGCGTGGGCAGGATCGCCAAGGTATCCACAGGGACAGGGGTTCATGGCTGCAACCAGCATGAAGCGGGATGGGTAGGTGAGTGAGTGCAGGGCGCGGGAAATGGTAACCTTGCCATCCTCAAGGGGTTGGCGCAGCACCTCAAGGGCATTTTTTTTGAACTCCGGTAATTCATCAAGAAAAAGCAGTCCATGGTTGGCTAACGAAACCTCACCCGGCTTGGGAGAAGCGCCACCACCGATCAGGCCGACATCTGAAATCGTATGGTGCGGGGCACGGAAAGGGCGGGTAGTAATCAAGGCACGCCCGGATTCCAACAGGCCGCTGACACTGAAAACTGCAGTGGTTTCTATGGCTTCGTCAAAACCCAGAGGGGGCAGGATAGAGGGGATCCGGCGAGCCAGCATGGTTTTGCCGGAACCAGGAGGGCCGATCATCAAAAGATTGTGGCCGCCACTGGCCGCTACTTCAATGGCACGCTTGGCGTGATCCTGACCACGAACCTCGGCAAAGTCATCGCTGTAGTCATCATGCTGGACAAGCAGACTCGCAAGATCAACCTGATGGGGAACCAGCTCCAGCTCACCCCGCAGAAACTGTACCACATCAGAAAGTGTGGTGGCAGGCAGTACGGCAACACCCTCAACAACCGCAGCCTCGGCTGCATTTTCTGCCGGGACAATCACACCTGAAAGGCCGGCCTGTCGTGCGGCAACGGCCACCGGCAAGGCCCCTCGCACCGGCTTGAGACTGCCGTCAAGGGAAAGCTCCCCCAGCAGGATATAGCGATTCAAGCGATCTCCCGTGATTGCTCCGGTGGCAGCCAGGATACCGATGGAGATCGGCAGGTCAAAGGCAGCCCCTTCTTTTTTGAGGTCTGCAGGTGCCAGATTGGCGGTGATCCGGCGGGCCGGGAAGTCATAGCCGCTGTTCTTGAGCGCCGCCTTGACCCGGTCCTTGCTCTCTTTTACCGCCCCGTCCGGCAGCCCGACAGTGGCGAACTGGGGCAGACCCTGGGCAATATCCACCTCCACATCAACCAGAATGGCGTCAATGCCAACGACCGTTGCACTCAGCACCTTGGCCAGCATCTCAGGCGTCCTTCAGCATGATGAATCCCATCTGACGGCCCGTTTCACCGGCATCACGCCGATAGGAAAAGAAGAGTTCTTTTTGACAGCAGACGCAGTTGCCGGAAGTCTGGATTGAAGCTGTGCCAAGTCCGGCATCCTCCAGCTGCATCCGGTTCGCCAAAGCCATATCCAGACGCCATTTTCCTGTGCAGGCAGGGTCCGCTATGGCACTCCAGACATCGCCGTGATCCTTGAAAGCATCCTTGACCGGCTGGTCAACCTCGTAGCAGCAAGGATTGATACAGGGGCCGATGGCTGCCTTGATCTCATTGGCACGGCTGCCAAAGATCTTGCACATCCCCTGTACGGTCTGGGTGGTGATCCGGGCTGCGGTTCCCTGCCAGCCGGCATGAATCGCGGCAATCACCTTTTTGCCCGGATCGAAGAGCAGAATCGGCACGCAGTCCGCCACCGTGACACCGATCATCACACCGGCCTGGTTAGTCATGATTGCATCAGCTTCAATCCCCAGGAAGTGGGACAAATCCTCATTGGATTCGTCAATAACCAGAATATCACTTCCGTGATTCTGCCGAACCGTGACCAGCCGTTCCTGGGTAATGCCAAAAGTCCGGGCCAACACACTCCGGTTTCCTTCAACATTATGAGGAGAATCCTCAGTGTTTGTCCCCAGATTGAGTGAGTTATAGGGAGGACGGGAAATCCCTTCATGTCGCGTTGTAAACCCCTGAATTGTTGCGGGAGCTACGGCTTCAAAGCAGGGCGCCAGATAATGTATGCGTCCTGTACGTGTGGTTTCCATGGGGTTTTCCTTTGCCTTTCAGGGCTTATTGCGGTTTAATGCCACTGTGTCTGCGATGCCACCAGATGTAACAGGTGACAAGCCCGCAGCTGGCCAGAAGTACCCAGAACAGTGCACGGTGAGACCAGGCCATGACCAGCTCCTGATTCTGACCGATGGCGTAACCGATCCAGGTTAGAATACTGCACCAGATGCCGGCCCCCAACAGAGTATACAGCGAGAATTTCAGGTGGTTCATGCCGGCAACACCGGCCGGTATAGAAATAAGATGTCTGATCACCGGCAGCAGACGGCCAATAAATGTTGAAATTTCACCGTGACGGAGGAAGAAGCTTTCTACCCGTTGAAATTTATCAGGTGGTATCAGCACATAACGGCCATATTTAAGGATCAGGGGACGCCCCAGGTACCGGGCTGCAAAATAGTTGGCGTAGGCGCCTGCCAGGCTTCCCAGGGTTCCTGCCAGTATGGCCGGTAACCAGTCCATACGCCCTTGATAAATCAGAAATCCTGCCGGCGGCATCACCAGTTCGCTGGGAACCGGGATAATGGAGCTTTCCATGGCCATCAGCAGAAAAATACCGGGATAGCCCATGGAACCGATGGTTTCGATCAGCCAGTGAATCAGATCATGCAGCATGGTAATCCTTTGCAAGCTAAAATGCTTCCCCTTATACCCCAAAAAAACGGGCGATACAACCGCCCCTGAGAAAGGAGCTGTTTCCATGCGTGTCCAGATTGTCCTTGTGCTTGTCCTGATCCCGTTACTGCTGAACGGATGTGCTGCCTACCAAAAGATGACCCGGAATGAGGATTGTGAGAAGGTTATCAAAAATTACAATCGGATGATCCGCTGGCAGGAGGCTGAAAAGGCATCTATCGCCTTTGTTGATAAAAAAATACGGCCTGACTATGACAAGACAGCAGAAAGCCTGCGACGTCGTGGCGTAACAATGGCAGATTACCGGGTTTTAGCCCAGGAATGCCTTGGTGAGAAAAAGACCGCAGAGTCAACCGTTGAGTTTGACTATTTTGTTCTGCCTGATAACCGGATGAAAACCTTAACTGATAGACAAAGCTGGATTTTTCGTGAAGAGAGTCCTGTGGAACCAGAGCTGGGTGAAGGCTGGAAATTGATCACTCCCCTGCCGGACTTCAAGTAGACCTGACAATGGGCAGTCTGCTGAAACAGGTAGCACAGTTTCTGGAGTTTCTTGCAACGCAACGCAATGCCTCTTCCCACACTATTACGGCGTATCGGAATGATCTTGCCGGCCTGGCTGCTTTCGTCAGGCAGGAGCGAGGCGATGAGGCCGAAGCAGCGGCGGTTGATCATCTGCTGCTGCGTCTTTATCTTGCCCGCCTGAGTGGTGGACAACGGCCACAGGCCGGCTATGCAAAAAGCACGATAGGCCGCAAATTGGCAGCCATCAGGGCGTTTTTTTCCTGGATGGTGCGGACCGGGCAATTGACCGTCAACCCTGCCGAACTGATTGCTACTCCCAAGCGAGAGCAGCGTCTCCCTTTTCACCTTAATATTGATCAGGCAGTTACGCTGGTGGAAGGCCCAAACCATGCAGCTGTGGAAGATGAACCCTGTCAGGCTCGTGATACCGCCATTCTGGAGCTGCTGTACTCCAGCGGGCTCAGAGTTTCTGAACTGACCGGTCTTGATGTCGGAGATCTGGACCAACCCGGCGGCATGGCACGGGTATTGGGTAAAGGGTCGAAGGAACGGATCGTTCCGGTAGGAACAGCAGCGTTGGCAGCGCTGGAAGTATATCTGGCAGAAAGAGGAACCCTACCTGAGGAAGCCCCCCTGTTTCTTGGCAGTCGTGGGGGCCGGATCAATCGTCGTACCGTTGCCCGGATCGTTGAGCGATGGTCCGCCGGGATGCTTGCCTTTCGCTCGATATCACCCCACACGTTACGCCACACCTTTGCGACACATCTTCTGGAGGGGGGGGCTGATCTGCGCTCGATTCAGGAGCTTTTGGGACATTCCTCCCTGTCCACCACCCAAAAGTATACCCACGTGGGGCTTGACCGCCTGCTTGAAGTATATGACAAGGCTCATCCCCGTGCCCATGAACAGAACGGGGGGAGCGACTAAAGCCGCTCCCCCCGGAAATTTGCAGAATCAACAGATTTATCCCAGCGTTATTGAAACCCTGGTCCCCTCTGCTGCCTTCAGTTTACGTTCTATACCGGGTCCGATTACCAGGGCATTGTCATACTGCATTTCCACGTCATTGATGATCATGACCGGAAAAGTGCCCCCCTCACCTGATTCAGTCGTCACTTTGAATTTCTTGCTTGTCCTGCCAAAAAAATCACTGATATGTTTTGCTGTTCCCTGACTGACCGCCACCATGCCCAGCTGATCGAAGCTGCTGCCGACATCGCCTTTCTGGATATGGGCGATTCTGAGTTCCATACTTTCAGCGGCAACGGCAGTTGTGCTGACCGTGGCAACCGGCGCTGCACCAGGCTTGGGCAGCATCTGCTCAAGTTTACGTAAAGCCAGGTTCAAGGTAATATTGACCATGGACATGTTCACGTTTTTTGAGCACAGCACACTAATCAGTGCCCCTGTCAGCGGTCTGACCATTACACGCCCCTCAGAAAAACGCAGGTCCATGCTGACCATGGTCTGAGAGATCTGAAGCGCGTGCAGGCAATCAAGAACTGTTCCGGCGGCAGTGGCAAGCTGTTTCTCATCCAGTATCAACGGGCAGGCTGCGGCAAGAATCTTGCCCTGGTCATTATACAGACTGCAGCCCATCACTCCATCTATAGCGGTTATCTGTTGCAGAACGGTCTGCATGGATCATCTACCTCCCCGGTACCAGAGCGGTCCTGATTTCAGCTTCTACAGCATCCAGTTTGTTGCCGCTGGTAACAGCGATCCCCAGATAATGCTGTTTTGAATCATACATCAGCAGGTCAAAATGCTGGGTCTGCACCGCAGCGGATTTCATTTCGCCAAGCCCGAGAAAATCACCCAGCGAGTTGCCCGATTGTGCCAGAAAAAGAGCTTTGGCAGCCAAACCTTCCGCCTCCATGCTGTCATCCTGGACCGGGTGCCCGTTTTTATCAAGCAGAACGGCATAGCTGACCGCATCAATCTGCATGACCCGCGCAGCAGCAGCGCTCATGGTTCGTTGCGGAGTTGCCGGATCAACGGGCCTGGGCTCCTTGCGGCGCTCACTGGTCTCGATCACGTCAGCAAAGGATTCTTCGGGCTGGTGCGCGTTGTTTTCTTCATCCATGCGGCGGTGTGCTTCAAGCAGCAGAAAGTTGAGGCTGCAGTGGATGGTACAGACATTGGTGGTCATCTCAGGCGCAAGGCTAAAGTTACCGCCCGGCCATTTGAGAATCTGGTAGATAGCGTCCTCACCACTGTATGAAGCCTGTTCAGCGTGGATGATTTCACCGTCTACAAAATAGATTGCGCCCCGGTGGTTCTGGTATTCCACCGCGATGCAGCCTGAATACCTGTTGTGCCCTTTAAGCTGGATGACGTCGGCAAGTGAAAGGCCGGCAATCTCTCCCTGGAAGCCGCTGACTGCTTCTGCCATGTATGAACTCCCGTGTGGAATATGCTCTTTTCTTAAAGAGCATTTGTCACGACTGAAGAATCTAGCTGCTTTGTTGACTAAGTGCAAGGATGAATTTGTTTTTTATGTAATCAGCACTAAAATGAAAAGCCCCCACCGGAAATCCGGCGGGGGCTTTTATGCAGCTATCAGATTCTAACTATTCGCAAAGGTCGATCTTAACGTCCCAGCTCTTCACCTTCATGGTGCCGTTCTGGGCCAGGTTGAGGTGCATCTTGAAGGCGCGATCCCACAGTTGCGGCTCGTGGCCTACACCTTTGGCAAGGCACTCCTTCTCGGCAATGTTCAGATATTCGGTCAGCTGATCCTTGTAGTCGGGGTGTGCACACTTCTCAATGATCCGGCGGGCACGATCCTTGGGAGCCATACCACGAACGTCGGCCAGCCCCTGCTCGGTGATAACGCAATCAAGGTCATGCTCGGTGTGGTCGATGTGTGAGCAGTGCGGCACCACACAGGAGATACCGGTCGGGTCGGTCTTGGACGGACGGCTCGACGGGGTGTGCATCATCTTCAGATAGCCGTTACGCAGGAAGTCTCCGGAACCACCGATACCGTTAATCATCCGGGTACCACCAACCAGAGTGGAGTTGGCGTGTGCGTAGATATCGATCTCAACCGGGGTGTTCATGGCGATACAACCCAGACGACGGATCGGCTCAGGTGCGTTGGAGATGGAAAGAGGACGCAGGGTACACTTGCCAAAATACTTGTCCCAATTCTCGAAGAAACGGGGGAAGCCGGGGCTCTCGGACAATGACAGGGAGCAGGCAGAAGCTGCATCACACTTGCCTGAGTCAAACAGGTCAAGAATGGTATCCTGAAGAACCTCGGTAAAGACGGTCAGGTTGGTGAAGGGCCCCTTAGCCAAACCACCGATAACAGCGTTGGCGATGGAACCGACGCCGGACTGGATCGGGAGCAGGTTCTTGGGCAAACGGCCTGCCTTTACTTCATGAGTAAAGAAATCAATGATGTGGTTTGCAATAGCGTCAGACGTATCATCCATCTCGGCAAAAGCGCGGCCTTTGT
>CAXNJF010000077.1:0-6991 GCA_964202585.1 Trichlorobacter sp.
GCCAGACAGACCACCGGGGTACCATCAGCCACCAGTTCCTGTGCCACCCGCACGCCGACAGCGGTATGGGGATCAAGCAGATAACCGGTTTCTTTTTTAAAGCTGCCGATGGTTTCCAGTGTGGCGGCACGATCAACAGAGGCGGAAGAAAAGTCTTCCCGCACCTGCCGCAGCTCTTCCTCACGAAAGCTGATCCTCCCCTCCGTTTTCAACTGGGCAAAAGCAGCCGAGACCCGGCCAGCATCCTGATGAAAGAGGTAAAACAGATACCGCTCAAAATTGGACGCCACCTGAATATCCATGGAAGGGGACAGGGTCTGGACCACCTGGCCAACAGAGTAATCTCCCTGGGTAATAAAACGGGTCAGGATATTGTTTTCATTGGTTGCCAACAGCAGTTTTTTTACCGGCAGTCCCATCCTGCAGGCCACATACCCGGCAAAGATATCGCCAAAATTGCCGGTGGGAACTGAAAACACCACCTGCTCACCCTGTTTGGCAACCTTTAACCAGGCATAGACGTAATAGACCACTTGCGCCAGTACCCGGGCCCAGTTGATGGAGTTTACCGCTCCCAGCGAATACTTCTGCTTGAATGCAAGATCCCCCATCAAAGCTTTAACAATGTCCTGACAATCGTCAAAGGTACCATCAACAGCTATGTTATGGACATTTTCATCCAGCACCGAGGTCATCTGCTGCGCCTGTACCGACGAAGTCTTGCCGTGGGGATGCAGGATAAAGATACTGATGCCTGCCTTGCCGCGCACACCGTGGATGGCGGCGCTACCGGTATCACCGGAGGTGGCTCCGATTATGGTCAGCCGCTCGTTGCGCTCCTGCAGAATGTATTCAAACAGATTCCCCAGAAACTGCAGGGCCACATCCTTGAATGCCAAAGTAACGCCGTGGAACAGCTCGAGGATATGCAGCCCGTTCTTCTGTACCACCGGTGTAACGTCAGGGTGGCTGAAGGTGCTGTATGAACGATCAATCAGGGACTTGAGATCTGCCGCAGGAATATCATCAACAAAACGGGAAATGATCTGAAAGGCAAGTTCGGAATATGATAACGAGCGCCAGGACTCAAGCTCCTCAACAGAAAAGACGGGTATGGATTCCGGTAACAGCAGACCACCATCATCAGCAAGCCCCATCATAACAGCATCTTTAAAACGTACCGGCTCAATGCCGCCACGGGTACTCAGATAACGCATGGTAAATCCTTTCAGATGACAAAATAAGAGCAGGTTATGTAACAGGTTTCAGCAAAAAAAGCTAGAGCCTGACCGGATTCAGCTCCCCGGGAGAAAAAAGGAAAAAGACACGAAACAGGCAATACTTGTAAAATTCCGAGAACAGGAGCCGGAAAGTTCCAACGTGGTACCACCAGTCTTTTTTGAGATTGCCGCTATCAACCGGATAGGGATATACCGCCACATCCGTGGGCAAGCTGTTACGAAAAAGAAGAGCTGCCCGTTTGAGATGATAGCGGGATGTAATCAGCAACACTGAACGTACCTTGTGATTCACCAGCACGTCTCGGCCATAGATGGCATTTTCCAGGGTATTTCGTGACGATTTTTCCAAAATAACGTGCTCGGCAGGCGGATCACCCGCCACAGGACGGTACAGATCTGATTTACGCACCGCCGGGTCCACCCCCACCAGAAAGAGCCAGTCAGCACGTTTTTCACGAAAAAGCCGGACCCCTTCCTCAATTCGCCCCTTGCCGCCGGCCAGCACCACAATCGCATCGACCTGAACAGAACGTGGCTGAGCCGAGAAACTCTTGTAGGTAAAATCAACAAAGAGTGCTGCTACAACCAGCAGCGCCAACAAAAGCAGCGATATGAGGGTTTTTATGATTTTCATGGATAATTACTTTTCACTTGCATCCAACGCAGCTTTTTGATAAAAGAATTTGTTCAGTTAGCACGGGAGGTAAGACCCATGTCAAGAAAATGTGAAATTTGTGGTAAAGGCCCCAGCAGCGGAAACAATGTGAGCCATGCCAACAACAAGACCCGTACCACCTGGTACCCCAACCTGCAGAAGGTGAAGGCTGTCAACAATGGCACCGTTCGGTCCATCAAGGTCTGCACCCGCTGTATCCGTTCCGGTTCCGTTACCAAGGCTCTTTAAGTCAGAGGTGGCAACCGATCAGACGTAGCCCCATGCACCGTGTGTATGGGGCTTGTTTTGTTTCTCAAACAGAAGCTACTGCTTCAATTTCGACTCTGGCAGCCCGAGGCAGCGCTGCAACAGCCACGGTGGCCCGTGCCGGTTTTACCGCAGGAAAATAACCGCCATAGACTTGGTTGACTGCTGGAAAATCAGCCATATCAGTCAGGTAGATGGTTGTCTTGACCACACGATCAAAACCGGTACCGGCGGACTCAAGCACCCCCTTCAGGTTTTCCATCACCCGCCCTGTTTCCTCTTCAATTGAGCCGGTAACCATCTCTCCGCTAACCGGATCAAGCGGAATCTGGCCTGAACAGAACAGCAACCCCCCTGTCTTTATTGCCTGAGAATAGGGACCAATCGCTGCTGGTGCCTTATCGGTTGTAATAATCTCCATAGACGGACTCCTCTCGCACTTAACTCTTTACCCGTTCAACCTTCATAACCCCTTTTACCTTCATCAGGGCATTTACCACCTTGTTCAGGTGGGTCAGATCGGTTACGTTCAACTCAAAAATATTTTCTCCCCGCTTGTCAACCGTGCTCTTGATCTGGGCGCTGACTATATTTGCTTCAGCATTGGTAATGGCCAGAGTCATGTTAGCCAGAATCCCCTTTTCATCCATGCAGAACACCCGCAATTTCACCGGCAGGGAAGCGCTCTTTCCCTTGGCCCAGGTAACCTCAATCCTGCGTTCAGGATCGCTCTCGGCAACAAACGGACAGTCAGCAGTATGGATCGTAACCCCCTGCCCTCGCGTGATAAAACCGACAATTTCATCACCGGGCAAAGGGTTACAGCATTTGGCATAGCGGATCATGATGTCTTCCATGCCGCCGACTTCAACAGCGCTGGAGGATTTGCCCTTCAATTTGTTAAGAACAGATGAAATACGTGATTCTTTCTGTTCCTGACGGGCCTGTATCCGTTCTTCAGGAAGCAGCTTGGCGATCACTTGGCCAGCTGATATCTTGCCGTATCCTATGGCTGCCAGCAGATCATCCTCGCTGTTACAACCATACTCATTGGCAATTTTCTTCAGCTCGCCACTTTTAACAAGCTTCTGCAGATTGAGAGAGTACTTGCGGAACTCCTTTTCGCAGATCTCGCGCCCCAGTACGATACTGCGTTTGCGCTCCTCAATCTTGATCCAGGAACGGATCTTGTTGCGGGCACGTGATGAGCGGACAATCTTGAGCCAGTCCTTGCTGGGAGTATGGTGAGGAGAGGTTATAACTTCAACGATATCACCGTTATGCAACTCATGCTTCAGTGGCACCAACTTGCCGTTAACCTTGGCCCCCACGCAGCGGTGTCCAACATCAGTATGCACCGCGTAGGCAAAGTCAATCGACGTTGAACCTTTGGGAAAGCCCTTTACATCTCCCTTGGGAGTAAAGACATAGACCTCCTCAGGAAACAGCTCCACCTTGACCGAATCCATGAACTCGCGGGAGTCCTGCAGATCCTGCTGCCATTCCAGCAACTGACGCAACCAGGCAAAACGCTTGACTTCCTTTTCGTCGTAGCCCTTGCCCTCCTTGTACTTCCAGTGGGCAGCAATACCTGCCTCCGCAACCCGGTGCATCTCAAAGGTGCGGATCTGCACCTCCATCCGGTCACCATGGGGACCGATCACCGTGGTATGCAGTGACTGGTACATGTTCCCCTTGGGCATGGCGATGTAATCCTTGAACCGGCCAGGAATTGGCCGCCAGGACGAATGGATGATCCCTAACACCTCATAGCAGCTCTTAATATCATCTACCAGAATCCGCAGCGCGGTCAGATCATAGATCTCCTCAAAATCAACATTCCGTTTTTCCATTTTGCGGTAGATGGAGTAAAGGTGCTTGCTGCGGCCGGAAACCTCACCGACAATGTCATGTTCAACAAGACGTTTCCGGATAATATCCTGGATCTCATGGATAAAAGACTCACGTTCCTGCTTCTTGCGCTGAATCTTGGTTGAAAGATCAAAATAGACATCCGGCTGCAGATAGCGAAACGACAGATCCTCAAGCTCGGTTTTGATCCAGGATATCCCCAGGCGGTGAGCGATCGGGGCATAGATATCCATGGTCTCGCGAGAAATTGAGCGCTGTTTGGTATCGGGCTGAAACTGCAGGGTACGCATGTTGTGCAACCGGTCAGCCAGCTTTACCAGGATAACCCTGATATCGTTAGCCATGGCGATCAACATCTTGCGGAAGTTTTCTGCCTGATTTTCTTCCTTGGTCTTGAAGTGGATCTTGCTGATTTTAGTTACGCCATCCACCAGTTCAGCCACTTCCGGACCGAACATTTCGGCCAGTTCTTCCGAAGTAGTCAGGGTATCTTCTATGGTGTCATGAAGAAAACCGGTCACAATGCTGGCAACGTCAAGTTTCAGAGTGGACAGCAGACCAGCCACTTCAAGAGGATGAATGATGTAAGGCTCACCTGAAAGGCGGGTCTGCCCCTGATGCACCTTGGCACAGTAAACGTAGGCCTTTCTGATCAGATTCAGATCAGCGGTCGGGTTAAAACTGGCAACCGTATCAAGGATATCATTAAGCCGAATCATGCAGGAATGGGTTTACCGGATGGTTGGAAAGATTGGTTTTGAGGTCAGACACAAATATGGAGGCGCTACCAGACGGCAGGCCTCCAAAGATGCGCACATCATGCAGAACGCTTGCTGCTCAGCTCGGCAGACAGTTTACCGGCTGCAATTTCACGCAATGCCGTGACTACATGACGGTTATTCTTGGGATCAATCAGGGGCTTGGCCCCCTTGTAAAGCTGCTTCACCCGCTTTGAAGCCAGCATGACCAGCATGAAGCGGTTATCAACTTTTTCCAGACAATCTTCAACGGTAACGCGTGCCATCGTCTCTCCTTTTATGTTCGAACGAGTAATGGAAGGGTGATTATACCCATACTGGTTCAAATATCAAACATTTTCGACACCTGCCCCAACATACGTGCAGTGGCATGCCGGGCTGAGGTCACAATTGCCGCCAACCCCTCCTGAGCTTCTTCAAGCCGGTCATTCACCACAATGTAATCATACCAGCGTGCTTCGCGGATCTCCTCGGCAGCCCGAACAATCCTGCGTTCAATTACCTCGGCTGCATCGGATGAGCGGGCCTCCAGACGACGCCGCAACTCTGCCATACTGGGAGGCATCACAAAAACAAACACCCCGTTGATATTCCGGTCCTTGAGAATCCGGGCTCCCTGGCAATCAATATCCAGCAGGATATCTATCCCATCCTTGCGTGCCTGCTCCAGAGTGGCGATGGAGGTCCCGTAATAATTGCCATGCACCTCAGCCCACTCGGCAAAGCCGTTTTCCGCCACCATCTGCTGAAAGTGATCAGCGGAGACAAAATGATAATCAATCCCATTCTGCTCGCCTGATCGAGGCTGGCGGGTCGTATAGCTGACGGACTCCTTCAGCGCAGGAAAGCGACTGACCAGTCCATTACAGAGTGTTGTCTTGCCCGCTCCGGAAGGGGCAGAAATAACGATTAAAAGACCTTCGGTTTGCATAGTTAACCACCCTTGGCAAATTCGTACTACTCGATATTCTGCACCTGCTCCCGCATCTTCTCCAGTTCCGCTTTCATCTGCACAACCAACGAGGTTATTACTGCATCGTTGGCCTTGGAACCGATTGTATTCACCTCACGGTTGATCTCCTGCATCAAAAAATCGAGTTTACGCCCCACCGGCTCTTTCAGCAGCAACGTCTCGTCAAACTGAACAAAGTGACTCTCCAGTCGCACCAGCTCCTCTGTAATATCACAACGGTCTGCCAAAAGCGCCACTTCCTGAGCCAGCCGCTGCGGATCAAGCTCTGTTCCGGCCAACAACTTGTCCAGGCGCTGTTGCAGTTTCAGCTGATATTCTTCAACAACCTGCGGTGAACGATCCCGCACCTGCATAACCAGCCCCGCCAATAGCTCCCGTCGCTCTTTCAGATCAGCCTGCAGCGCATCTCCTTCCCGCAGACGCATCGCATCCAGACTGTCCAGGGCCAGTTGAACCGCCTGCATCAGAACCTGTATGAGATCTCCTGATTCTTCAGAAACGGCTTCCTGCAGTACATACTTCTGGGAAATAATCAGGGAGAGCGGAATCTCCGCCGATACATGCAGTTCATGGGCAAGTTCCAGAAAAGCCTGATGATATCCCTTGGCAACAGCGTGATTGATCGGAGGAACCACCACAATGTTTGCAGCAGGTTCCCATTGTACAAAAAGATCAGCCTTGCCACGCTTGATCCGACCGCCAACAGCCTTACGCACGTCATGCTCATAAGATAGAAAACTACGCGGCATCTTTATTGACACTTCACCGTAGCGGTTATTCACGGTCTTTACTTCGACGACACAGCGCCCCTGTGTTTCTGCTGCTTCACCCTTGCCATAGCCCGTCATACTTCTGATCATGTCTGTCTCCTTATTTGTCTACCTTCCATATACTGCATCGACCCTGCACCTGTCCATAGCCGCAAAACATTAAATTTTACACATCATTATATTTTTTTTATCATTATTTTTTTTATTGAAAGTAATTCAAACAATGTTAAAAGTTAAACAATCAGTTAATCAACAGACGGTTACGGGAAACATCTATGCCCCGCACCAAACAGCACAACAGACAACCATCTTCTCCCGCTTCAAACGGAGCAGATGTTGTAACGGAAAGCACCTCTGAGCGGATTCTGTCCGCTACGCTTGCCCTACTCACTTACAGGTGCCTTCACTCGATATCAATCAGAGACATCGCCAATGCAGCACAGGTCAACAGCGCC
>CAXNJF010000078.1:0-6902 GCA_964202585.1 Trichlorobacter sp.
CTCTCCGTTTCAGAGTTTTAGTCCGTTTTGTAGCGTAAGTTCCAGCAGCGCATGCTCTGCGGCAATAAAATCAAAATCAGCCAGTTTCTGTTTAAGCTGATTGATATCGTTAACCGGCAGTCCTGCAAGCTCCTGCTGATAATCATCCAGATATTTTTCAGCCTTGCAGTTTCTGGCTTTAATGTACCCATACAGTTCCGATAAAACCAGCGAGGCACGCTCGGTGTCAAGCACGGGCGGCAAGGGTTCGGTGCCCTTTAAGGCAGGTATCAGGCGGTTTGCAAGCTCATCAGTCACACGGGTAAGTTCAGCGCTGAAAGCATCCAGCGCCTGCATTACAGCCTCTGGTGGATCGTCCTGAACCAGGTCTTTTCCCAGCAACTCTGCAAGCTTTTCCAGTTTTTGAGCGCCAATGTTACCGGCATTGCCTTTAATCGTATGCGCGGTGCGGATCGCACACGCTGTATCTCCAGAGTCTAACGCCGCTTTTATCAGCCTTGCCGCCTCTGCCTGCGTAGCTGCAAACATTTCAAGTATCAACACATACAAGTTTCTGTCACCACCCAGACGGTTTAGTGCCTCAGCAGTGTTAATTTCAGCGCTATCAGGGAGTGCAGGCAGATCTTCTGGAGCATCAGTACTGCTTTTCAGCTTTTGTCCAAAACCTCCCGGTCTGCCTGCTAAAAGCTGTATGGTCTGCAGCATGGTTCTGGCATTAACCGGCTTGGTAAGGTGGGCGTCCATACCGGCCTCAAGAATCTTCTGCCCCTCTTCCTGCATGGCATGGGCTGTCATGGCTATGATAGGCAGATGCGCAAAACGGCTGTCAGACCTGATGCAGCGGCTGGCCTCGTAACCATCCATAACCGGCATCTGGATATCCATCAAAACCAGGTCATACCGGGTAGCGCCAGATATAATCTTCTCTACGGCTTCTTTGCCATTGACAGCAGTTTCAACGGTTGCGCTGGTTTCTTTTAAAAACGCTATGGCCAGTTGACGATTGAAATCATTGTCTTCAGCCAGCAGTATCTTCAAATCTGAAAAATCAAAAAAGGTGGTTTCCGGTTGCACTGTTTCCTGATTTTCATCTGCCTGCCCGTTACCCTGCCAGATGCCAAACCATGCGGTAAAGCTGAAGACGCTGCCTTGCTCCGCTGCGCTTTCGCACCAGATTTCTCCACCCATCAGCTCGACCAACTGTTTTGAGATGGACAGCCCAAGCCCGGTGCCGCCAAAGCGGCGGGTGGTGCTGCCGTCAGCCTGGCTGAACGGTTGAAAAAGCCTGCGCTGCTGCTCAGCGGTTATGCCGATACCGGTATCGTGCACTGAAAATTTCAGATGAGTCTGATCGTCTTTCTGCTCAAGCAGCGCAATATCAAGCGTAACTGAACCGTTTTGGGTGAATTTAACGGCATTATTAAGCAGGTTAACCAGCACCTGACTCAGTCGGTGCGGATCTCCAATCAGACAGGAAGAAATTTCAGGGGCGCAAGTAACCCGCAACACAAGTCCCTTATCCTGTGCCTTCTGCTGCACCATAGCGGCTGCATTATCAAGTATAACCCCCAGCCTGAAGGGAATCTGTTCTATAAGAAGCTGCCCTGCCTCAATCTTTGAAAAATCCAGGATGTCATTGATAATCCGAAGTAACAATTCTCCGGCTGTATGTACCTTGCCGATATAATCCTTTTGATCCGGCAACAGGCCGGTATTCAGGCAGAGCGAGGAAAATCCGATGATGGCGTTCAGCGGAGTGCGTATTTCATGGCTCATGTTGGCAAGAAACTGTGATTTGGCTCTGCTTGCAGCAAGTGCCTGCTCCTGTGCGGCCAAAAGCTCGGCGGCAATCCGCTTCTGCTCGGTAATATCCTCTTTGATTGCCACAAAGTGAGAAATATCACCCTGTTCATCCCTGATGGGTGAGATGGAGGCACGTTCCCAGTACAGCATGCCATTTTTTTTCTTATTGCAAAAATCACCATGCCATTCATTTCCTGCCAAAATGGTATCCCACAAATCCTTATACAGTTCAGGCGGCTTGTCAGGTGACTTCAGTATTCTGGGGTTCTGACCAATCGCCTCTTCCGGCAGGTAGCCGGTTGTTTCGGTAAATTTGGGGTTTACGTATTCGATCAGGCCTTCGCGGCTTGTGATGACAATGGTGGCCGGGCTGTTTTCAACCGCCCTTGAAAGCTTTTGCAGATGGGCCTGATTTTTTTCCAGTTCAAGACGCTTATGCACAAGTTCGCTATTGATATGGTTCAGTTCATAGTTTGAATCTTCAAGATCCCTGGTTCTCTGCAATACCTGCTGCTCAAGCTGCGTACGCAGCATGATTTCATCTTCCAATACACGGTTGGCCTGTAACTGCTGCTTAAGCTTAAGCTCGCTGCGGTTGCGCCACCAGTACATTGCTGAACCTGAAACAATCATCCCGATTCCGATACACCACCAGAACCAGGCTGGAATGGAATGGTCTTCCGGCACCTCAATCCAGTTTTTAATGTTGCGGTAATAGAACGAACCTTTGTCGGCCTTCAGCGCCAGTATGTTTGCATCAATTGCCTGAAGAACGTCCCCATACCTGTCTTTTGACGTGGCATATTTGTTCTGGACAGGGTTGAAGATAATCGGCGTTTGTACAACCTTGTCAGCTTCGGTTGCATTTAACGGATAGATACGGCTGATGATACCGGCATCGGCCTGGCCTTGTATCACGGCCTGCAGGGCCTTGCTGTATGAGGCTGCCTCAACTACCTGGCTCTTGATGCCAAAACGGGTGAGCATTTCAGCAAATGCCTTGCCGTGCGAATCAGTTGGCACCAGCGCAATCCGTTTGCCTTCCAGATCAAGCATGGTTGAAACAGACTGGTTTTTTGCAGCGTACAGCTGACCCCAGTTAACCATAACCGGCTCTGCGCTAAAGCTGTACAGGGCTTCACGCTCTTTTGTATGCCCAATGCCAACCAGCAGATCAATGGTTCCGTCTGTCAGTCCTTCAAGGCATTTTTCCCATTTGCATGATTTCCAGATAAGCTGCCACTGTTCCCTGGCGGCAATATGGGTAAGCAGATCCACAGAGATGCCGGTTGGTGTGCCGGACTTGCCGGTAAAAGCAATAGGCGGGTTTTCTTCATAACCGACAACCAGTTGCGTTTGGGCAAAGACGGGGGTGATGGATAACACCATCAGAAGTGAAAGGCAGAAGTTGAAAAGTGATTTTACTAACACGGAAAACATTTGATGCCCTCACAGTGCGGCCAGGCAAGGTCGTGTTGATGATTGTTTTTTGGCTGAAACAGGCTTGAGAAAAAATACTCATGCATACAATAAAGTGAAAAGTCTACTTACACTTTCTTGCAGCGGGGGGGATTTATGAAGTGGCAGTCGGCAGTTTGACGCTGAAGATACTGCCGTGGCCCGGTTCGCTGTTGCAACTGATGGTGCCGCCATGCATTTCAGCAATCTGTCGGCAGAGGTACAGCCCCAGACCTGCCCCTGAAACGCCGGGTAACTGACCTGCCCGGTGGAAACGGTTGAAGATCAGATCGTACTGTTCCGGCTGAATGCCGATGCCGGGATCCCATACCTCAAGGGTCAGATTTCCATGCTGGTCAGACCATCCCCGCAGCGTGATCTCCCCGCCGTCCGGAGAATACTTGACCGCATTGTCAAGCAGGTTGGTGAGCAGTACCTCAATCAGCATCGGATCACACAGAAAGGTATCCGGCAGGTTTTCACTGTCAACCGTAATAGTGTACCGGTCACTGACCAGCCGGATATGATCAGCGGCCGATCTGATCAAGTCAGGCAGCGCTGTTGGAACCAATTCGGGTTTCAGTCCTTCCATTGCCAGTCGTTCAACATTCAGGCAGCTGTCAAGCAGGTTGGCCAGACGCCTGGTTGCCCCCCGTATCGCTTCAGCCTTGCGAATCAGCAACGGTGGGTCGTTCTGCATCAGGGGAAGTATCTGGGCGGCACTGTCTATAATGGCCAGCGGTGTACGCAGTTCATGGGAGATCAGCCTGACAAACTGGGATTGCTGTTCCACTATCTGATGCTCGGCAGCCAGTGCCATCTCAAGGGTCTGTTTTTCTGCACTGATTCTGCTGACCCGGTCTGCAACGGCAATATTCAGCAGCAGCATATGGAGCATGGTTGAGACAAGTAGAATATTTTCAAATGAATCGTACCGGGGAGCTGCTCCCAGGACAACCATTACAGCATACATAAAGACTAACAGTGCGGGGGTAAAGGCAAGCAGATACAGACGGGCCAGGGGGTTTTTTTTCAATGAAAAATAAATGGCGATGACCAGGTTGAACAGGGCAGAGGCAAAGATGCCAAGGTAGAGCAGTTTGCCGATCTGATAGCGTAGCGGAGTGAAGGCCAGTATGGCACCGGTAAGGGCAATTGTGTAACAGCTGTAGCGGTATAGCCGGTCGGTTCTGGGCAGATGCCTGCCAAGCTCAAGGATTTCCGAGAAAAAACCGGCGCCCATGGCAATCAGCAGGGCAAGATCCAGCCTGAATATGGCCAGGGAGAGCCAGGGGTTTTCTGTCAGGAGATACTGAAACAGGTACCCGTGGTTTTCTGCAAACATCACCAGCAGGGCAAAAACATAAAAACTGTAATAGCCGTAGAGCGCCTTACGCAACCTGACCCAGTACAGCAGGTTGATGAAAAGGATGATCATGATACAACCGATATATGCTCCGTGAAACAGGGCTTCCCGGACAATGGCCTGCCTGAAGAAATCAGGTTGCCACAAAAACAGCTTTGCCATGAGCACCCGCTTTGAGCTGATGCGGAGGTACAGGGTGTGTGGTTTGTCAGGCTGTAACTGGAGCTTGAAAACAGGATTCCGGTAGGCAGCTTTCTCTTGTGAAAATGGAGCCAGGCTTCCTGCCAGTTTGCTCTGGTAGCTGCCATCGGAATCTGGCGTGAACAGCCATACCTCTTCATTAAATGCCGGGTTCAGCTCAAGCAGTATCGGCTGCTGGTATTCAGCTTTAACTGAAACCGTAAAGCGCAGCCAGGTAGCGCCTGGTACAGTCCCGGTAGACAGGTATCCAGGCACGGGTTTGAACAGGCTGCTGTAGCGTGCAGAACGGATGTCATCCAGACTCAGGCTGCCGGTTTTGTCGTGCAGCATCTCCATCTGACCGGCCACTGGCACACGCCTGTCCGATGCCGAAAGCACCAGCGGCGCTGCAGTGGCGTTACCCAGTACGCTCAAACAAAGGCAAAGAAAGAGGAGTATGGCTGACAGTGTTTTCATGACTCAGTCAGAAAGATGTAGCCGATGTTGTGACGGGCCCTGATCGGCAGTGATATTGCGGGGTCTGCTTTTGCCACCTTTGAGCGCAGGCGGCTGATCAGTACTTCAAGGCGGGGATAAAAACTGACTTCATCCGGCAGGCCCAACTGTTCAAAAATAGCTGATTTGCTCACATTTTCTCCGCTTCTGGCAAGCATCATGGATAAAAACCTGCATTCCTGTGCTGTCAGCATGATAGCTACATTGTTGGGAGTCCGGAGGGTTGATGCAGCTTCATCCAGCTGCCAACGCGGGCATGCTGTGGGCAGCTTTGCCAGACGCCGTCCCAGGCTCCTGATTGCCGCTGCAAGCACGCTGATATCAACCGGTTTGACAAAATAGTTGTCAGCGCCGCTTTGCATCCCGGCTATCTTGTCCTCCACCATTCCCCGCGCCGTCAGCATGATGATACCCAGGTCAGCCTGTGTCCGCTGCAGGCGACGGGCTATTTCAATGCCGTCTTCTCCCGGCAGTCCCAGATCCAGCACGATGATATCGGCCGGTTCCTCAGCCAGCAGGCGATCAAGGGCGATGCTGTCTGATGCCCCGCGTGTATTGAGTTGAAATGATGACAATCCGATGCACAGGTTTTCAAGGATTTCAGGCTCATCTTCAACAACAATCACGCTTAACGGGATTGACATGGAGTTTTCTCTCTGAAGCGTAAAGAAATTTTGATGTGCAGTGCAGCAGTATACGCCACAATCCAGATTAATTTGGCAGGATAAAAACTTACATTTTCTTGCGCAGCTGAATGACATGACAAATCTGTCAACTATCCTGTTTTATGCAACAGTACTGTCAATAACAACAGATTAAATAAAAGTTTTTTCCAGGGCTGTCATTCCAGATTTACAACCAACGGACTTTATTCCTTTCCTGGAAATGTAATCGCAGCCCTGATTATTGTAAAAAGATTCCCCTGAATAAAAACCAGCTGAACCATAACTGCACACTATCAGGTATATTTTCAATACCCTTCCCGTTAGGTTCAGCAGCGCGAAACAGTTAATCTCTTACAAAATGTCCCACCCGGTAACTATCTAAAATTATGAACAGGAAACCAGATCATCTTGGCATGCTTTATGGAATAAATATTCATCTTGATTATAAAAAGGAGAAACACCATGCAATCGAGCATTCGTGACAAGGTAGAAGGAACGTTTCATGAAGTTAAGGGCAAAATAAAGGAATTGGCTGGAGAAATTACAGGTGATTCAAACCTGCAAACTGAAGGTACAGATGAAAATATAGCCGGTCAGGTTCAGGAAAAAATCGGGAAGCATGGAACTGGTTGCGGTGTCCGTGGCGGACGTGGCGGACGTGGTAACTGCGGTGGTGGTCGCCCTGGTGGTGGTACCGGTAAAGCGACATCAGACTAGTGCCCTGGAACGTCTATTCTTTCGCATACCCGCCCCCTCCCTTTACGGGCGGGGGCGGCTTAAAGGCTCCCCCCCTTGCCAAGTTCAGATAGGGACATACCTGGCGTGTTTATAACGAAAAATACTGCAACAGCACGAGCCTCACTGCAAGGCCAGGCTTTGCCCCGTGCAATTAACTGAGCTATGGATACATAATA
>CAXNJF010000079.1:0-6883 GCA_964202585.1 Trichlorobacter sp.
GGCGGTACCAGGCTGTGCAGAAGTACCGCTGCCTTTTCATGAAATCGATAGGCCAGCCAACCGCCCAGTATCAAGGCGGTCAAGGCCGCAGCCTCTTTAATCAGGCCGCGCAGCAGGCCACGCAAACCTCCAAGGCCCAGCACAGTCAGGATTGAGATGTCGAGCAGGCTCATAGTCTGTTCCGCAGGGGGTAAGACGGAAACGGGGCTTTCTTGCGAAAGCCCCGTTTGTTACTGCATACCGGATCGTTTGTGGAGGTATAAGAGGGGATCCGGCTTCGATAAGGCCGTTAGTCCATCATCTTGCGCTGTTTTTTCAGCGCACGCTTGCGAGCGGCAATCGCCTTCTTCTTGCGCTTGATGCTTGGCTTCTCATAGTGCTCACGCTTGCGGACCTCAGAGAGGATCCCCGCCTTTTCGCACTGCTTCTTGAACTTCTTTAGAGCGAGATCAAATGGCTCGTTTTCCCGAATTCGTACTCCTGGCATCCATAATCCCTCCCTCCGTCGTAAGATACGTTATATGGAAACAGCATAAGCTGTTAACAATGCCAAGGGTTATTTTTTTGTGAGCTTTGTATATTAACAGCAATTTTTCTGATGTCAACCTAATTGCGTGCGTGATGTTTTCTCTGCAATGCCTGACGTTCCGAAGCGGCGCTGAAGTTCACTCCAGACATCTGTTGCCGGAATGTTACGGGAAGCCAGCAGCACCAGACTGTGATACAGCAGATCAGCGGTTTCATAGACCAGTTCGCTGTCACTGCCGCCTTTGCCGGCAATCACCACTTCGGTGGCCTCTTCCCCCACTTTTTTCAGAATCTTGTCCACGCCTTTGTGCAGCAGTGAGGCGGTATAGGAACTGTCCGGAGAGGCCTCTTTACGGGAAAGGATCACCTGATACAGTTCATCCAGGATATGAAGATTTGTCTCCATGTCAGACCATCCTTACCGGGACGCCACGCCCCTGCAGATATTGTTTGGCTTCACCCACGGTATGTTGTCTGAAATGAAAGATGGAGGCCGCCAGGCAGGCGGAAGCTCCTGCGGTGGTAAAGCCGTCATAAAGATGTTCCAGGGTGCCGACGCCACCGGAGGCGATCACCGGAATCGAGACCGCGTCCACTACGGCACGGGTCAGCGCCAGATCGTAGCCATCCTTGGTGCCGTCACAATCCATACTGGTCAAAAGAATCTCACCGGCGCCAAAGGACTCCATCCTGGCAGCCCATTCAATAACATCAAGCCCGGTTGGTTTGCGGCCCCCGTGGGTGTAAACCTCCCAGCGTTCTTCTCCCGGCACCCGACGTGCATCTATGGCCACCACGGTGCACTGGGAGCCGAACCGCTCGGCAGCCTCCCGTACAAACTCGGGACGATCTACAGCAGCGGTGTTGATTGAGACCTTGTCGGCACCGGCGTTTAACATCCGGCGGATATCCTCAACCACCCGGATGCCGCCGCCAACGGTGAGCGGCATAAAAACCCGTTCAGCGGTACGGCGTACCACATCCACCATGGTGTCGCGGCCATCGGATGAGGCGGTGATGTCCAGGAAGGTCAGTTCATCAGCCCCTTGCTGGTCGTAGGCCTCGGCAATCTCCACCGGATCACCGGCATCGCGCAGCTCCAGGAATTGTACCCCCTTGACTACCCGGCCACCGGTCACGTCAAGGCAGGGGATGATACGTTTGGTCAGCATGGTTTTTCGTTCCTTTTTCTCAGTTTAACGGCTGCAAGGTGCACCGGTGTTTTTTGTCCGGTGCAGCCGTTAGTCGGTTTTCAGCTGTTTGATACAATCGTTCGTGGCAGATTCGAATATAAATGATCAAGAAGATTTTTTCGATGGTTAAAAGTTTGCTACGTCAGAGTGATTTGTCAAGCCGGCTGGCAGGTTACTTTGTACGGTGGTCTGATGGTTTGGGCTGTTCCCTTCCGATCTCCCAAAGTCCGGCAATCAGTCCCGTCAGCTATATTCGGCGTTGATCTGGTTCAGCGCCGACTGCAACGGGCGTAGTTTTTCATTGGGCAGCTGGACCAACGGCAGAGCAACCAGCTTTGCCTGTTCGGCTAAGGTTTGCCGCCCCTCATTCAGATAGAGCAGACCGGTGGTAAACAGCTCTCCGACTCGTTCTTCTTCCAATAGCCTGATGGCGGCCATCCGGTCGGCAGGATCGTAGTCCTGGCCGGTTTTTTTCAGGCGGATGATTGATCCATCGTGCAATACCACTTCGCGGATCGTACCAGGCTCATAGTCTGCCTTGATTTCGTCATGCTGCAGGGGAACGAACTCTATCTCATGAAGCGGCTGCTCATGTTCCCTGCCCCATACATAGCTTTTGGTGGAGCCTTCGCCATTGTTGAAGCTGACGCAGGGACTGATGATGTTCAGTACCGCCGTGCCGCGATGGGAGAAGGCTGCCTTGAGCAGCGCCTGCAGCTGTTTGGGGTCGCCGGCAAACGATCGGGCAACAAAACCACAACCGGCAATGATCGCTTCAAGACAGAGATCGAGCGGGGGCGTTTCGTTGATCCCCCCATGCCTTAACTTCTGTCCCAGATCGGCGGTTGCGGAGAGCTGCCCCTTGGTGAGACCATAGACGCCGTTGTTCTCGATCAGGTAAACCATATCCACATTGCGTCGCAGCAGATGCTTGAACTGCCCTAAACCGATCGACCCGGTGTCGCCATCGCCGCTGACACCGATGGCTACCAGCTCTTTGTTAACGGTGGTTGCGCCGGTGGCCAGTGACGGCATACGTCCGTGCAGACCGTTGATACTGTGCGATCGGCCGAGGAAATAGGCCGGGCTTTTGCTGGAACAGCCAATGCCGCTGATTTTAGCGATGCGCGTCGGATCCAGTCCGAGTTCATAGGCAACATTGATGATCACGTTGGCGATGGCGTAATGGCCACAGCCGTTGCAGAGTGTTGAAGGAGAGCCGTTATAATCGGCTTTACTCAACCCGATCCGGTTGACAGCAGCAGCTTCAGGCTTTGCAGTGGTAGTCATATCAGTCATATCTGCTCCTTTGCTTCCTGTACCAGAATGGAGTCACAGATCCAGCTCGCAGTCAAGGGGAGGCCATCACACTTGGCGATGGAAACGATCCGATCGGCATCGGCAGGCGTATGCAGCTGAACCAGCGCATGCATTTGTCCATCCAGATTGTTTTCGACAACGTACAGGCGTCTATGCTGCGTGATGAATTCTGCCAAACAGTGCTCCAATGGCAGCGCGCGCAGCCGCAGGTATGCGGTTGAAAGACCGGTCGCATTCAAGAGGTCGCGGGCTTCCTGGACAGCAAGATCATTGGTGCCATAGGAGATCAGCCCGACTTCCGCTCCAGCGGCCGGATCGATGACCGGTCCAGGCACAATCCTGCGGGCGTAATCATGTTTTTTTGCCAGACGCAGCAGGTTGGCCGACCAGTCTTCGGGCCGTTCGCTGTAGTCAGCTGTTTGATTGTGACCGGTGCCGCGTGTAAAATAGGCCGCCGCAGGATGATTGGTGCCGGGCAGGGTCCGGTAGCAGATACCGTCGCCATCGACATCGGCGTACCGCTTCCATGCCCCCTGCAAACGGTCAAGATCTTCAGCTGACAGGACCTTGCCACGATCAAGCGGCTGGTCGGGAAACTCGAACGGTTTCGTCGGCCAAAGGTTTAAGCCCAGATCAAGGTCGCTCAGCACGATCACCAGTGTTTGCAGCCGTTCAGCCAGATCAAGTGCGGCGCCGCCAAATGCATAACATTCTGTAACCGATGCAGGGATCAGGCAGATGTGCCTGCCATCTCCATGCCCAAGCGTGTAGGCGGCCAGAATATCATCCTGCGCCACCCGCGTCGGCAGGCCGGTGGATGGACCCATGCGCTGCACGTCCCAAATCACGGCCGGTATTTCCGTAAAGTAGGCATATCCCGCAAACTCACTCATCAGCGACAACCCCGGCCCTGAAGTCGCTGTCATCGATCGGGCACCGGCCCACCCCGCCCCGACAACCATGCCGATAACTGCCAGTTCATCTTCCGCCTGAACGATTGCATAGGTTGCGTTGCCATCGGCATCGCGGCGCAGTCTGGGGAGAAACTCGCTCAGATTGTCGATGATAGAGGTGGATGGCGTGATCGGGTACCAGGCTACAAATTGCACGCCACCGAAGACCGCCCCCAGTGCAGCGGCGCTATTGCCATCAATCAGGAAGGTTCCTTCGGTCTTGTTCATCCGCTCAACGCGGAACGGATCCTGTTTGACACAATGTTCCGCTGCCCAATCATAGGCAGCTTTTACCGTTGCGAAGTTCAGGCTGACGGCTTTCTGCTTGCCGCCAAAATGGTATGACAAGGCAGCTTCAATCTCTGTCAGATCGATCCGCAGCAGATACGCCAACGTGCCGACATAGACCATGTTGGCGACGTACGGCTTAAGCTTCGTCTCCGCACCAGACTGTTTGACCAGTTCATTCACCGGCATCGGATACCAGGTCAGATCATCGCGGCTGATCGGGAGCGGTTCATCAACCGGGTAGAGACAGATGCCACCAGCTGCCAGTTTCTGAATATCTTCCTGGATTGATGCCCTGTTCATCGCCACCAGTATCTCGGCCTGTTCACTGCGGGCAAGGTATCCCTGCTTGCTCACACGAATGGTGAACCAGGTGGGAAGCCCCTGGATATTGGAGGGGAAGATGTTTTTACCGCTGACCGGCACGCCCATCTTATGGATGGCACGCAGCAGCGTGTTGTTGGCGGTCTGGCTGCCTGCGCCGTTGATGGTGGCCACGGTGATCGAAAAATCGTTCACGATCGGCGATCGGCCGTCAGCTGCGCCTGTCGTGGGTTGTACCTTTGCATCGGTAGTGGCCATGCTTGCACCTCGCATCAAGTTAATGGTGAGCCTGCTATTTGAAAAGCCGTATCCGCTCTTCCAGCGGCTTGAACTCTTTTTCCCCTGCTTCTGAAGCCGGTTTCCCAAACGGCATCTGGGCGATCAGCTTCCAGGAGGCCGGCAGGCGCCGGGGCTGAGCTGCTTCAGCATTGGCAAAAGAGTGGTTTTGATGTTGCCCAGATGGATATTCAGACGCCAGTTATGGACGGGATGGAGACAACGAGGGTTATCCGGGTGCATGAAAAAGAAGGGCAACGTGCATCTTCCGATTATCGTCCTGACAGCCTGATTTATAGAGCACAATATGGCGATCAGCAGTAAAGAGGCGATTGGGTCTGATGTTGCTTGGCTTAATGATTCTGGTATAGTCGCAACTTCATGTGTTACAGATGCCAGATTTGGCATGTTAACCTCGGCACCTTGTCTTTAAGTGCTCCGCCTGGTCAACGCAATCGCCTCACTCAAATCGATAGCACCGGTGTAGATCGCCTTGCCGGTAATGGCACCGGTTACGCCGCTCTCTTCAATTGCCATCAGGTTTTCGATGTCCTTCAGGGATGAAACCCCGCCAGAGGCGATGACCGGAATAGAGATAGCCTCGGCCAATGCTTTGGTTGCCTCTATGTTGGGGCCACCCATCATTCCATCCCGGCTGATATCAGTATAGATGATTGCAGAGACGCCACAGTCTTCGAACTTACGGGACAAATCAACTGCTGTGATACCGGTCAGCTCAGCCCAGCCCTGCACAGCAACCATGCCGTTTTTGGCATCAATCCCTACGACAATCCTGCCCGGAAATTTCTGACAGGCCTCAATCACCAGTTCCGGATTACGTTGTGCGGCAGTGCCGATGATTACACGGGAAAGGCCAAGGCTCAGATAGGCTTCAATGGTGGCGATATCGCGAATACCACCACCTAGTTGGGCCGGGATGGTCAGGGCCTTCAGGATTGCCTCGATGGCGCTCTTGTTTTTGGGGATGCCGGCAAAAGCACCATCAAGATCAACCAGGTGGAGCAGTTCCGCTCCTGCCTGTTGCCACTTGATCGCCTGTTCAGCCGGATTATCGGAAAAAACGGTGTCGCGATGCATTTCGCCCTGTTCCAGACGAACGCAGTTACCTTCTTTCAGGTCTATGGCAGGTATGACAATCATTTCAGCCTTTCATCTCCGCAAAATTCTTTAACATCTGCAGGCCGATAGCCTGTGATTTTTCGGGGTGGAACTGGGTGGCCATGACATTGTCACGCTGGATGGCAGCACAGAAGTCAATTCCGTAGCTGCAGGTGGCGGACACGACAGCCGGATCATCCGGCTTGACATAGAAGGAATGCACAAAGTAGACGTTGCTGCCGTCTGCTATGTTTTCGTACAAAGGGGACGCCGCTTTCAGCAAGATCTGGTTCCAGCCCATGTGGGGCACCGGCAGTTTTTCACCGGCTTCTGTCATCCCTTCCGGAAAACGGACCACCCGGCCAGGAATCACCCCAAGCCCCTTGTGCAGCCCAAACTCTTCGCTTTCGCTGAACAGCAGTTGTAATCCCAGGCAGATCCCCAGAAAAGGCCGCCCTTCTGCAATGATCTTCAGGATCGGCTCAATAAAGCCCCCCTGTTCAAGGTTGTGGATACAATCACGGAAGGCACCAACGCCGGGCAGCACCACTTTGTCAGCAGCAAGAATAACGGACGGATCTGTGGTTACTTCTGCAGGAAAGCCGACCCGTTCAAACCCCTTCTGGACCGAACGCAGGTTACCCATGCCATAGTCGATAATCGCGATCATTTAATACCATTCTTGGTCAAGTGCGGGCCGTAGTTTTTGTCCTGCCCCTTGATATGATCGATTAGCCATTTTTGCAGGAAGGTGATCACATCCTGGGACAACACGGTCTCACCGCTCTGGAATTTGCCGATCAACTCCACCACCTGATCCACCAGCTTCTTGTGGAGAACCTTGTGATTGGCCTCATCAGGGTAGCGGGTCTGGCTGAACGC
>CAXNJF010000080.1:0-6868 GCA_964202585.1 Trichlorobacter sp.
TAACTCAACACGACAATTCCTGCTTGACGTTCAGATCAAAGCCCGTACAATCAAACGATGTTCCGTCCGCTATTGAGTACATCTTTCCCGGTTCGTCGTTTAATCCCCTGGTTGATTCGTGGTTGCGCCCTGGCACTGCTTGGCTGGTATCTCTTGCTCCTGTATCTGCCGGCCGGTCAGGCAACACAGGTATATGGTCTGACGGTCCCCAAAGGGGCCGGCTTGTCTTCTGTTGCCAAAGAACTGAAACAGGCCGGTGTGATCCGCAGCAGTCTGCATTTGCGACTGGTGGCCCGTCTTAAGGGGCTCGACTACAGGATGCAGGCAGGTGATTATCGCATTTCCGCTGCCATGGTACCGGGTGAAATACTTGAAAAACTGGCAAATGGTCAGACCGATGCCTGCAAATTTACCCTGCCGGAGGGGTATTCGATTTATCAGGCAGCGGAGTTGCTAGATAAACAGGGAATTTTTGACCGCGCACGGTTTCTTGCAGCATGCAGTAACCGCGAATTGCTGGAGACGCTTGGCATCAGTGGAAAAACAGCAGAAGGGTACCTGTATCCGGGCACCTATTCGATCGGTTTTCAGATGGACGAAACTGGCTTGGTAACGGAAATGGTACGGGAGTTCCGGCATCGCACCGATGCGTTGAAGCCCCGGATTGATGCTTCTGGCAGGTCTCTGGAACAGGTGCTTGTGCTTGCATCCATGATTGAGCGGGAGGCGGTTTCCGTTGAAGAAAAACCGTTGATCGCTTCGGTTTTTTTAAACCGGTTACGGATAGGAATGCCGCTGCAGAGTGATCCGACCGCCATCTACGGGGTGCGGGTGTTTGGCGGAACCGTGACAAAACAGGATCTGCAGCGTAGCAGCCCCTACAATACCTATCAGATCAAGGGGCTGCCCCCTGGACCAATCGGAAACCCCGGGATTGATTCCCTGCAGGCGGTGCTGCAACCGGCCAAAACGGATTACCTCTACTTTGTAGCCCGTAAGGATGGCACCCATCAGTTTTCGCGTACCCTGGCAGAACATAATCAGGGGGTGAACCACTTTTTGAAAAAGGGGAAAAAAAAGTAGGGGTGTAGCTCGCTACACCCCTGCTGTGCCTACCTGTTTCCGTGTCTGTTATTCTGCTGCAATCCCGTCTGCATCTTCAATAATAATTTCAAGTTCAGCCAGCGCAACCTCTTTCAATCCCAAAAAATGGGCTTCCGGTGCTGAAAAAATCGCAATGGAAGGATCGGCCGGTTGCAGGGAACGCCCCAGTTTCTTGCAGGCCAGGTTTGAAAGCCGTACCGCAACCAGCAGAATGTTACCGTGGTCAAACTCTTCCTTGTGGTGGCTGTGGGCAATATCGCAGTAAAAATCAGGGAAGTTCCAGGCCTTCATCAGGTTGTAACCCACCTCTTCATGCAATGCCTCAATGATTTCATTGATTAACTGGTCTGAAAAGTGAACGGTTGTTTCGTTATTCTTCTGGATATCATCCAATACTTTAAACAGTGCCAGACTGCCGATGTCATGCATCAGACCACCCATGAACGCTTCGGACGCCATACCGGGATAGCCCGCCTTGCGGGTCAGCCATTTGGCTCCAACACCACAGGCCAGGGCATGTCCCCAGAGTCCCTGCATCATCCGGTTCAGGGTTTCATTTGGTGAATTGTAAAATTCAAACTGGGAGGCCAGCATAGCCATGTTGGCGATTTCCTGGGCACCAAGACGGATAATTGCGTCCTTAATGGTAGCGATCTTGGTAAGTCCGGCGTAGTAGGACGAGTTGGCTACCTTTAACACTCGTCCGGATAGAGATTGGTCTTCACTGATCAGTTCTATCACATCGTCAATTTCAAAACTGCGTGTGGAGAGCAGCTGTTGCAGTTTAACCGCTACGGTATGGAAAACCGGCAGCTCCTGCAGATTTCCTTCCAGGCGCTCCTGTATAAGTCTGATCAGCGGTTTTTCAGTGGTCATCGTTGTACCCCCAGAATTCTGCGCAGTTCATGCAGTGGCCGGGGTTTGCCCAATCGTGGCAGGTCGGTAATAATCTCTTGCAGTGATACCATCCCCCGCGCCCCTTTGACTAATCCATCTTCCATCAGTGTGACCATGCCGGATGTCTCTACACTGACCTTGCGGATCTCGTAGGAACTTTTGTGATCCAGGATGGCGTCTTTCACCATTTCGTTCATTACCAGCAGTTCAAAGATCGCTACCCGGCCCCGGTAACCACTGAAGCGGCAGTTCTTGCAACCACGTCCGAACCTGAATTCAGCCCCTTGCAGATCAGCCGGGCTAAGTCCCAGTCGGCTCAGATCCAGCGGTGTCGGAGCATAGGGCTCGGCACATTCGGGGCAGACCCTGCGCAGCAATCGTTGGGCCACAATACAGACCACCGTGGAGGAGATCAGAAACGCCTCAATATTCATGTTCAGCAGACGGATCAAACCACCAATCGAGTCTTCAGTGTGAAAGGTGGTCAGCACCTTGTGGCCGGTCAAGGCTGCCTGAATGGCAACCTCTGCCGAAAACTGGTCCCGGATCTCGCCCAGTACGATAACATCAGGATCCTGGCGGACAATGTGACGCAGGGTTTCTTCAAAAGTAACCCCGATTTTAGGGTTGATTGAACACTGTGAGATACCTTCAATCACGTATTCAACCGGATCTTCAGCAGTTATGATGCTGGTGTTGATGTTGTTCAGGTGATTGACGCAACCGTAGAGGGTGGTGGTCTTGCCGGAACCGGTTGGGCCGGTTACGATCATGACGCCGGTTGGCACTTCAAGGGCGTCAAAGATAAAGTGATCCAGCATGCGGGGAGCCATGCCGATTTCCTTGATATCAAGCACGGTACCTTTGTTGTTGAGCAGTCGCATAACCACCTTTTCACCGTAGATGGTTATAAAAAAGGAAACCCGCATATCAAGATTGATGCCGTGCTTGCGGCTGGGGAAAAGAATCCGGCCATCCTGATGCCGCCTTTTTTCGGCAATATCTGCACTGGCCATGACCTTGATCCGGGTGACAAGCTGAGGTGCGATATCCTTGGGGAAATCCTTGTAGTGTCCCATCACCCCGTCACGCCGGAAACGAACCCTGAGCCGGTCTTTCTGAGGCTCTATGTGAATATCGCTGGCCTGTTCCTCCATGGCATCCTCAACCAGCAGGTTGATCATGCCGATGATGGTGTTGTCATCAGCAGCAACGGTCTGGCCGGCATGTTCAAGGGCCGCCAGAGCTTCTTTAAGCGATTTTTTGGAGCAGATAGCCGGAATAAATGTGCCCAGATGAGCGGCAACAATGTCACGGGCCTTTTGATCAAGCGGGTCGGCAAAGGTAACCACCAGTTCATCTCCCTGGCGGTAGAGCGGCAGTACATTAAACTGATGGCAAATATTCAGGGGCAGGCGAGCCAGAAGGGATTTATCGATCCTGACAAAATCAGGATCGATCAGGGGATAGCCAAGCTGGTAGGAAAGAGTCTCCAACAGCTTACGCTCTTCAATAAACCCGTTGTCAACCAGCACATCACCCAGACGACGTTGCCCCTGGGAGTCTTTCTGGATAGCCAACGCCTGCTGCAGGTCGATTTCCCGCAAGTAACCCAGTTCAAGTAAAAGATCCCCCAGTCGGAGATTAAGCTGGTGTTTCCGAAGGGTTGCCTGCAACTGTTCCTGAGAAATCAGGCCGAGTTCCAGCATGGTATCCAGGATGGTCTGGGGCGTGGTGAGTTTGCTGTAAACCCGTATTACGTATGCCAGCTGATCCTGGGTGATGGCCCCATCCTTCACCAGCAGGGTAGGGATAATGCCGATCTTGATTTCAGTCGCATTTTTTGCTGATGAAGGAGGAGAAGTGCTCATAAGGCGGAAGTTTACAAGCCTTTATGAAAAATGCAAAGTACTTTTCAGGGTGTTGCCCGGTTTTTTACGCTCTTTTACCCCGGCAAAGGTCAGACGATGGATCGGACAGGGACCATGTTGTTGTAATGCAGCAAGATGGGCTGCACTGCCGTACCCCTTGTGACGGGCAAAACCGTAGACCGGATAGAGCCGGTCGTACTCCAGCATCATCCGGTCTCGGGTAACCTTGGCTATGATAGAGGCGGCGGCAATGGAGGCGCTACGGCTATCCCCCTGTTTGATAGTCTGTTGCGGTATTGGAGAGGCAATGGTGGTAATTCCGTCAATCAGCAGGTAATCAGGTGAAAGCGGTAGCGCCTGCACTGCAAGCACCATGGCCTGACGGGTGGCCTGCAGGATATTGATTCGATCGATGGTTGCTTCATCAACCGTCCCTACGCCAACTGCCGCCGCCAGACTCATAATCTGCTTGAAGAGCTGTTCCCGACGCAGTTCAGACAGCTTTTTTGAGTCGTTTACCCCCTCAATCGGCTGATCCTGGCGCAGGACAACGGCGGCTGCAACCACCGGGCCTGCCAGCGGGCCCCGACCGGCTTCATCAATACCTGCAACAATAGTGTAGCCACGTACGCAGGCCTGTTGCTCAAACTGGTAGAGGTCAGGCTGATTGATTATAAACAGGGAATCTTGCATGGTCATAAAAAAAGCCCCGCTGTTGAGCGGGGCTTTTTGAAAGAATCAGGCCTGACCCGGAACGTATTTACGCTCACGAATCCGGGCTGCTTTACCCTTCAGTTTACGCAGATAGTAGAGTTTTGCACGACGGACATGGCCACGGGTAACCACTTCAATTTTTTCAATAATGGGGGAGTGCAACGGAAATACCCGCTCAACCCCGATGCCGTTGGAAATTTTACGCACGGTGAAGGACTCGCGGATACCACCGTTCTGACGGCAGATGACAACGCCCTGATAGGCCTGAATCCGCTGTTTGTCACCTTCCACGATCTTTACGTGGACCTTGACAGTATCACCGGTCTTGAAAACCGGGGTATTCTTTTTCATCTGTTCAAATTCAAGGATGTCGATGGTGTTCATGGTGCCTGTTCCTCCTCAGAAATAACCTTTTTCAGGTTTCGTTGTTGTTAATATGTTCCAAGCAATCTATCCAGCATAATGGCAAGAGCCGAGCGAACCGGTAAATGGTTGTAGGCTCCAATTCCGTGAATAGGCTCCAGTATGCTGTCTGCCTGTTCAAATATTTCGTCTGACAGTCCCCAGCCGGTACCCAGTAGCAGCAGATGCTGCTTGTCTTTATCCTGCAGCATCTGACGCAGGTTTGTAAAAGAGATGGTATCCGGTCTGCTGGCAGCACCGGTGGCAATAATTTTGACCGGCAGGTTATCTGACTGCTGAAAATCAGTCACCGCATCCTGCAGACAGTTGACGCTTCTGACAATCGAGAGTGCCTCACGCCGGTCCGGGTTGTACTCAGCCCCCCATCCTGAATCCCAATGGGTCACTATCCGTTGTATCAGCTGGTTTTGGTCAGTTGACGGTGTTACCAGATAGTAACGGGACAGTCCGAACGTCCTGCAGGTCCGGGCGATGTCATGGATATCCAGGTTGGTAAATGCTGTGGTTACTACCTGACGATGCTTGTTATAGACCGGGTAGTGCAGCAACGCAACCGCAAGGTTAGCTGACATCGGAAATTCCTGTTGTGCGTAAAAAGAGCTTGTCTTTCGCTGTCAAGGCCACATGCGTCAACAGGTCAGGCCGCTGTTCCGCAGTGCGCTTCAAGGCCTGCTCCCGCCGCCAGCGCGAAATTTCTGCATGATTCCCGGAAAGCAGAACATCCGGTACTGACATGCCATGAAAAACGGGAGGCCGTGTATAGTGCGGGTACTCAAGCAGTCCGTCACCAAAAGAATCAGTCAGTGCAGACTCATCAGAACCAAGTACACCGGGTAGTAACCTGGTTACTGTATCCACGACAACCATGGCAGCCAGTTCACCGCCGGAGAGGACATAGTCGCCAAGTGACAGCTCATACTGAACATAGCCCTGGCGAATCCGGTCATCAATCCCTTCGTAACGGCCGCAGATGATAATCAGGCCCGAATGGCGGGATAATTCCTGTGCCAGCGTATGGCTGAGCTGCTTCCCTTGTGGTGTTGTTAAAAGAACCGGTGCTTCAGGATTCACGGCTTTTGCTGCATCGATACAGGCTGCCAGTGGTTCCGGCTTCATCAGCATCCCGGCTCCGCCACCGTAGGGTGCATCGTCTACCGTGTGATGGCGGTCTAATGCGTAGTCCCGTATCTGGTGCAGGCCGATCTGAATCAGTCCCTTGTCCTGCCCCCTGCGAATGATACTTTCGTCAAAAGGCCCCCGAAACATATCCGGGAAAAGGGTTAAAATGTCAAACCTCATAGATCAAGCAAACCCTCAAGCGGGGTAATGGTCATGGTACCTGTCTGCAGATCTACCTTGTTGATAACACTGGAAATCGCAGGTATCAGATATTCCCGCCTGGTTGCATCATTTTTCACCAGGTAGACATCATTTGCGCCGGTTTCCATAATGTCACTGATCTTTCCGAGCAGTTGGCCTTCATTCGTAAGAACGGAAAGTCCTAAAAGATCCCGCCAGTAATACTCATCTGCATCAGGCTTTGGCAGCTGTTCCCATTGGAGAACCAATTCACCGCCAACAAGTTCCTGGGCCTGCTCAATGGTATCAATCCCTTCAAGAGTAAGCAGTATTTTGCCACTATGAAGGACAACCCGCGCAAGCTTGATCTGTCTGCTGGTGCCTGATGAAAAACGTAGCAGCACATCATGTGCTGCCTGCAGACTTTCAAGGTTTCCAGAGTAGGAATGCAGACGAACTTGACCCCGAACACCGTGGGTTCCGCTAATCCGCCCAACGGCAATCAGGTTTTCGATTGAATCATCCATTATTCTATGATCTTCAAAATTGCTTTCTTGTTA
>CAXNJF010000081.1:0-6682 GCA_964202585.1 Trichlorobacter sp.
CTATCCTCAAGCGCTTGTCTGGCAAGGCGTTGCCAGTCAGGATCCTTTCCTTCTTTAATCACACGCTCAAACAAGGAACGTGCCTGATCAATACGGCCATCCAGAACTGCAAGCTCGCCAATTTTGTACAGAAACTGGTCTTTATGCTCATTCGGAATAACCTTGAGCCCGGCGTCAAGTAAAGCAACGGCTGCCTTACGATCACCCAGGGCCTGCCGGGAGGAAGCTGCCACGTAGTAAGCATCAGCAACTAATGGTGGCTGTTTTTTCATTCCTTTGACAGCAGCAAGGTAGAGCTCCATTGCTGATGCAGAGCCCGTGTATTCTTTGCCATCCAACAGGGCGCGTCCCAGATAGTAGTAACTCATGGGAAACGTCGCCTGTTCATTCTTGTTCAGTAACCAGCCCAGGCCTGCCCGAACAGCTTTCAGCTCCTTTGCTGCATATTGAATCGCCCCCAAACGCTCACGAGCCCATCGTGATTGGGCATGAGCAGGATTACGCAGCAGAAAGCCCTGCAAGACCTTCCGGGCCATCATGGTATCGCCCAGCAACTCTGCCATATCAGCCACCTGTAGTGTCAGATAGGATACATTTTTTTCTCCAACCCATGGACGGTCAAGAAAACCGGCATACAAAGCTATAAGATCAAGTGGACGCCCTGCTTTTTCAAAGGCAGCGGTCACATTTGGTAAAAAATCCGGGGTTGCTATCGTTGCGGCAAGATAATCCTGGTTATCGGTTACCAGCCGGATCAGCCCGGCCGGATTTTTTGCCCAGTCTTTACCCCGATAGACCAGAACGACAAGGTCGTCTCGCATATCACGCACAACCGCGCTATAAACCCCTTTTGGATAGCGTTTCTGATAATTTATAATCAGGTCTAGTGCCGTATCCGCCGGGCCATTGATTGCTTCAATCAGAGCATGCTTAAAGGTAGTTTCTTCTCGCAAATCAAAATCGATCGTTGTGTCTGCCATATCTTTGTATGTGGCGCTCAGCTTAAGATAATTAAGCGGTGATGTCTGAAGGAACTCCTGATCCGCCAGTTTGATAAGGGCAATCTGGTGGGCCTTGTTTCCATCAAAACTCTCTGAAACGGTCTGATAAATGGCCCTGGCGCTTTCCTCCTCCCCTTGGCGCGCAAGCACATCCGCCATACGAACCAGCAGAACCGGGGCATACTTCTTGTCTGCATGGGCAACAATCAGTTTTGCAAGTTGCTGTCTTCCACCAGGCAAATCTCCGTTTCGTGCGATGCTGTCACCATAGTAAAACATAACCGCAGGATTTAGCCCCAAAAACTCCTGCCACTGCTTAACCGCCTCCCGAAACGTAATCAGCGCCTGTCCGTACTTTTGAAGCCGGTATTGGGCCTCTGCCAGACGATACAACGCCAGGGGACGGATTTGGGGGGACCGTGCGGCAAACTGGGTAAAAGCATCCTCTGCCGCAGTCAATTTACCTTTGTAAAGCGCCCCCTCGGCTTCGAGAAACAGACGTTGATCCTCATCATTCAACAGTGTTTTGAGTGCTTTCCGGTCAGTTGGCATAAAAGGAATTTCCGGCTTGAGTGGCGGATCAAAATTCTTCAGTAATTTCTCGGCACCGTTTCGGATCCGTTCTCTACCGGAAAGCTGCTGCTTGAGTGCAGTATTCTTAAACAGAGGACCAACATCCAGGGAAACGGCAGGAAGTCCGTCAACATGTACCGTTCGCCAACCAACACTGTCAGCTGCCACGGCAAAAGTAATCAGCATATCATTACCACGTCGCGACAAAAGAAGACCACCGATGTTGGGATCAGAGTATCGCCGCAAAGATTTGAAAAGCGCGCCACCGGTATCAGCAAGCCTGATTCTGAGGCGGTTGTTAGGCAGGCGGGAAACCCTAAAGTGGGGTTCATCGGCCAATTTAACTGTTATTCGGGTAAATAAAGGCTTTTGTCTGATCTCAATCCGTTGAATCTGATTTGGAATTGAGGCGTGAACAGGAGGAGGGATAATCAGGGCAGACAGCAGGAGCAACCCTGTCGGTAGACCGGCACGAAAACAGAAAATGCACCTGAAAAAACATTCTTTCAGACGGACGGTAGCCGACACAGGCGCCTCACCTTGCTGGCAATTTCGTCAGGGTCACAGGGTTTGATGATGATATCCTGTGCTCCGTACTTGAGCGCCTTGAGTACCGCAGTGCGGGTCCAGCGCTGGGCACACATCAGAATCGGTACCGGCTGATCCTGGCGCAGAGCATTAATCTTGATACAAACAGCAAGTTCGCGATCATCGGCATCCTGCGACCCGATCACCACCAACCGTACGTTCCCCTGAGAAAATATTTCCTTCACATCAGCATTCAGGGTTGACTCCACAAGCTTGAAGCCGGTAAAGCCAAGAGAATCCATCAATTGAGAACGTTCATCATCACCGTCCTCAAAAACAGCAATCATATCTTCTCCGGTTGTACCGGCAATCCCGCCGGCCTTGCGGGCTGGCACATCGTCACCTGACTCGGATAAATCTCCCGAAGCAGCTTCAGCACCAGCTCCAGGAGCCGCAGTTGCCGTGGCTTCTGGCGTAACTTCAGCCGCCGGCACTTCTGGAGGTGGATCATACTTGTTTCCCAGCTCGACAGGAATCAGCACATCCAGAGAATGCATCTCCTGCCCTTCCATATCCAGGCGGGAGCGGAACATCAGATAGTCGCCGTTGGGAAGGGGATCATCGTCGGTCAGAGGATCAATTTCGGGAACGTACTTTTTGGATCCAAGCAGCTTCAGGTGGGCCTTGCCGGACAACGCCCCCTGAAACGTGGTGTTCATGGCACCATTGATCATATTACCGATTTCACCAAAGGCATCGATGTCATCAGGCTCTATGATGGAGAGACGCTGTTTTTCCTTGATTCTCGCTGCCGGTATACCCAGCAGCAGGCTACTCATCAGGATTGCGTCCCGAAGATTAAACACCAGGTGAAATTGCCCCGGGTATTCTTCACGCGATTCAACGGCAAGCACGAAAACACCGTCATCAAGATCACCAAAGTAGGCAGCCTTGCTAAAGGTCAGGGAATCCGTCAGGGTTGCAATCAACCCCTGCCCCAACAGCATGCCGGCTTCTTCACCAGCTTGCCGCAGAGCAGACTCCACCATCTCATGCAGCTTTACATAACCATCCATCAGGAACTCACGGGGGTAATAAAATTGAACAGCACGGGGTGCGCAAACGCACCCCATACAGGATAAATCGGGGAATTAGTCTTCTTTCTTGAGGGTAAGACCAACAAGGAACCGCTCACTGCCATCAACATTGAACGGAATAACCACACAATCAATGTCAGACAATGAATTAACGGTGTAATCTTCACCGGCAATAACAGTAGGAATGGAAAGCTTGACATCAAGACCGCCTTTGGAAAGAATCATCTTGACGCTGCCTCCCAGCATGTTGGCAATTTCACCAATAGCGTCATTCAGATCTTCGCCACCTTCTTCAACCTCACTCTCATCCATCCCCAGCATGGCACCGGTAACCCTTTTGGCCAGATGCATCGGACAATGCATCGAGATGACACCGGAATAGGTACCGGCAAAGCCAACCATCCCCGTGATACTACATTTGAAATGGGTGATCGGCTCCTTTAGAGGGAAATCATCAGCCGGCTCCATCATCACCATGGTGGAGAAAACTTCACGGGTTGCATTGATGATGTACTCGGAAAGTTGTTGTTCAGAAAATTTGAGGCTATCTGCAATATCGGCATTCAGACTCATAGGAGTCCCCCCAGCTTTTCATTCAGCTGTTCTGGGGTGAACGGCTTCTTGATGCTGTCCTTGGCACCACTGGCGATTGCGTCGGCAATAACATCCTCGCCCCCTTCGGTGGTGATCATCACGATCGGCATGGAAAACCCGTTGGCCCGTACTGCTTTTACAAACTCAAGACCATCCATATTGGGCATGTTGATGTCAGAGAGAATCAGGTCAACGGTCTTACCTGAAGTCTGCAGAACATTCAGACCTTCAATACCGTCTCCTCCTTCCAGGATGTCATCAACCGGCAGACCTGCCTGACGGAGAGAGCGGGAAATAATTTTTCTCATGGTGGATGAATCGTCAACGATCAGGATGTTTGCCATACTGTCCTCCCTGTTTGCCCTTCGGGCGTATAAATTAAATAGTACCACTCAAGCTCTGTAAAGCATGTTTCTACCACAAGTCATGCTAAAATTTCAAACTCTGAATTTTCCCATCAGTCGTTGCAGCTCATCAGCCAACCGGGAAAGCTCTTCGGCAGAACTGACTGACCCTTGGGCCTTGTCCGCACTTTCCTGTACCACATCGGTAATCTGGCGAATGCTCTGGCTGATGCTGTTCGTGGTAGCGCTCTGCTCTTCCGCCGCCGTTGCAATCTGGCTCATCTGTTGAGTAACATTTTGAATTTCGTTGGTGATCACCCCGAGGGCCTCGCCGGAGCGGCTTGCCTCGCGGGTACCGTTTTCAACTTCCACCACACCATTCTCAATGGCCTTAACCGCCCCACCAGTCTCTTGCTGGATCATACGGATCATATCGCCAATTTCCTTGGTGGCCTTGGTAGTCCGCTCGGAAAGAGCCCGAACTTCATCAGCAACCACTGCAAAACCACGCCCCATTTCGCCGGCCCGGGCTGCTTCAATGGCTGCATTCAGTGCCAGCATGTTCGTCTGATCAGCAATATCCTCAATGGTGCCAACAATGGTACCGATCTGGTTAGACTTGGATCCCAACTCCTCAACATTGGCTGCTGCCTCGCGTACCCGTTCTGCAATTCGCTGCATTCCGGCAATGGTTTCCTGAATCACTCGTGCCCCGGTCTCGGTGGCCTGATCCGCCTCAGAGGCGCTGGCTGCCGAACGGGTACATGAATTTGCGATCTCAAATGCAGTGGCAGACATCTCTTCAGCAGCAACAGCCACCGAGGCGGCCTGTCCGGCCATCTCTTCAGAACTTGCCACCATGGAGGATGAATTACGTTGAACGTTTTCGGCAACCTGGGATACCTGGCGGGCATTTGCAGCCACTTGACCAATAATTACGGCCAGATTTTCCACAAACGTGTTAAACCAACCAGCAGTCTCACCGATTTCATCCTTACTTAAAACCTCAATCCGTTTGGTCAGATCCCCCTCACCGGTTGCAATATCCTTCAGACGCTCGGTCATGGAAGATATGGACTTGAGGATCGGCAATAAAATAAAGAGCAACAACAGCACCTGGCCGATAGCTGAACCGACCAGCACGGCCAGCATGATGTTTTTCCCTTTTGACATGGTACTGTCAAGACCTGAGCTGGATTCTTTTTGCAGCACTGCAGCAATCTTGGGAATATAGGTTTCCAGCTGGGGTTGAAAATCATTCACCACATCACGCAGTTCCTCCCGCCCTTCAACCACGTCTCCGCCGCTTTTAAAGGTCGCAACCAATGCCTTGAACTGGTCAACATAGGCCTTGCCCAACTGCCGCGCCTTGGTACTATGCTCCTTGATTTTAGCATCAGTGTTAACCTTGTCCAACTGGTCAAGCACCTTGTAAATTTCTTCAACTTCTTTCTCTGCCCTGGCAGTCCACTTGTCGTCCTTGCGGGTAAAGAATTCGCCCTCATACTCCCGGGCCTTCAGCATGTGAATCGAGCCCTGCATGGCAGCATGCTGAATCTGGCTGATCCGGCCCATCTGATCCAGCGAAGAGCTGATCTTGATAAAGGTGAGCAGCATCAGCCCGGTAACCAGAACGGCCACGCCCAGGAGGAAAATGATCAATACCGTCATCTTTTTCTTGATAGTAAAAGCCATGCCGGGCAACTCCTTTATCCTTCAGACCAAATGTATGTTTACCATTATGGATAAGTAGCATAAAAAGAGTGCAAGTCAATCGTAAAAAAACAGGGTGAGAGGTATTTATGCTACCTGATCAACGTATTTTACTGGGAGTAAGCAGTTGCCTTCTTGGAGAAAAGGTCCGTTTTGATGGAGGGCACAAACAACACCACTATATTACGGATCTGCTGTCATGCTATTTTCGTTTTGTTTCGGTCTGTCCTGAAGTGGAGTGTGGCCTGCCGGTTCCCCGTGAGGCGATGCACCTTTATGGTAACCCGACAAAACCGCAGCTGCTGACCGTCAAGACCGGCCGGGATCTGACCAGCCAGATGCAGCAGTGGTGTGATCGACGAGCCCAGGAACTCGGGCAGCTCCGGCTTCGGGGGTTTATCTTCAAGAAAAACTCTCCCAGCTCCGGTTTGTTCCGAGTCAAGGTGTACCAGCCGAAAGGCCCTCCGCTCACCAGCGGGAGCGGTCTGTTTGCCCGTGCCTTGACAACAGCTTTCCCGCTCCTTCCCGCTGAAGAGGAAGGCCGGCTTGCCGATGCAAAACTGCGTGAGAACTTTATAGAGCGGGTTTACTGCTATGACCGGCTGCTCACTTTTCTTGATGGCAAACCCGGCCGGGGTGATCTGATCAGATTCCACACCGTCCACAAGTTGCTTTTGATGGCTCACTCCCCTGACCACTACCGCCAACTTGGCAAACTGGTGGCAGGCAAGCTGCCGCTCCAGGAACTGCTTCCGGTTTACACCTCGCTTTTTATGGAAGGGCTTAAGCTGCTTGCCACCCCATCCAAGCAGACCAATGTCCTGATGCACTG
>CAXNJF010000082.1:0-6644 GCA_964202585.1 Trichlorobacter sp.
CTTGAACGGATCAGAAGCTGCGCTCAGACCTATAACGCCGGGCATGACGGCCAGCCGGTCAGTATTTCTCTGGGAGCTGCGACAGCAACGGTAGCAGAAGAGCTGCCGCTTGCACTCAAGCAGGCTGATGAACGGATGTACGCCGACAAGCTGGTCCGCAAGCAGCAACGGACAACATGACACACCTGTACAGAACAGATTTTCTGCTGCTGATTTCTATTGTTACCCTGCTGATACTGTTGTTTGCCGGTGCGTTTCCGACCGTAACGTCTGCGGCGCAGAGCGTTCCGGCCAGCAAAACCGCCCATAACAACTATTCCGGCACAGCTCCCGGCATACTGCTCTCTCCTGAAGAAAAAAAATATCTTGAGCGACTTGGCCCGATCACCGTCTGTCCGGACCCGGACTGGCTTCCCTACGAGCAGATGGACAAGCAGGGTAATTTTACCGGTATAGCCGCCGACCTGATGAAGCTGCTCTCCGAACGTCTTGGTATCCGTTTCACTTACATCCACGCCAGGGACTGGGACGAGGCGGTTGCCCTTTCCCAGGCAGGCAAGGTGCTGCTGCTCCCCTTTCTGAACCAAACCCCAAAACGCGAGCAATGGCTGACCTTTACCGAGCCGCTGTTTTTTGATCCCAATGTTTTTATTACCCGTGCTGAACATGCGTTCATAACCGATGCAGCACTGCTCGGCAACGAGATCGTTGCCGTCCCTTCCGGTACCGCCATGGAAGAGAAGATACGGCATGACTACCCCAACCTGAAGCTGTTGAACAGCGGTAGTTCCGAGGCAGAGGTTTTTCAAGCCATTGCCGAGCGCCGGGCCGACCTGACCCTGCGTTCTCTCACCGTATCAGCCTACACCATCCGCAAGGGGGGCTGGTTTAATCTGAAGATTGCCGGGCAGGCCCCGGAGGAGTACACCAACCAGCTGCGGATCGGGGTGCTCAAATCAGAGCCGATGCTGCGGGATATCCTGAACAAGGGGATCGCCACCATCACCTCTCAGGAGCGGGAAGAAATCACCAACCGCCATGTCAACATAACTGTGGTCAAACCGGTGGACTACGGCTTGCTCCTGCGGATTGCGGGAGCCCTTGCGGCCCTGATCGGCCTTTCGTTTTACTGGAACCTGCGCCTGAAACGAAGCAATACTGCTCTTCAGGAAAGTGAGTGCAGTAAATCGGTACTGATTGAAAAGCTGGAAAAATCCCTGGCTGCCGAGCACGATGCCCGTGCCAGGCAGGAGCGCTTTGTCGCCATGATTTCCCACGAATATCGCACGCCTCTGGCTATTATCCGGGGCAATCTTGATATCATTGAGTTGAAAGAGCGTAGCAAGACGGGCGATCACGCCACAGAACTGAGCAAGATGAATCGCGCGGTCAATCGTCTGGTGGAGGTTATGGACCGCTCTCTTGCAAAGAGCCGCATTGCCGACTCTCACATAACAGTGGTATCGCAGGTCATTCAAATTGACGCGTTTATGGCATCGTTACTGGACTATGCCCGTGCGCTCTGGCCTGAATACACGTTTCTCTCTGTCGAACCGGATTTTTCCGTGACCGTCAACGGTGAACCGGAGTATCTCAAGACAGCGCTGCTCAACCTGCTGGATAATGCCAGAAAATATTCACTGCCCGACACCCCGATTACGATTACCTGCCGGACAGAGGTAAACGAACTGCTTATCAGTATTCATAATCAGGGGGTCGGCATCACACCGGCTGAGATAGAGCGGATTTTTGAAAAATACCAGCGGGGGAGTAGTAGTAGTAACACCAGTGGAGCAGGCATCGGCTTGTGGCTCGTGCGGGAGATCGTCACACAACATGGTGGCAGCATAGCGCTCAAAGGGGCTGCGTCCGGAGTCGAAGCCACAGTTCGGTTACCGCTGGCGTGACGGTGGCATCAGAAAAATCAGAAATCGTAGGTTGAAATTTCAAGGACTTGACCGGATACTAGCACCATGTCACTACCGCACACCCCACTCACTGCTCCCCAGAAACCGGTTCAAGGGGTCATTATCGTTGAAGACGATCAGGATCTCCGTGAGAGCCTTGTCACCTACCTGACACTGGCCGGCCATACTATTACCGGCGTCGGATCGGCGCTCCAGTTTTACCAGGCTATTGCCGAACAAAACTACGCACTGGCACTACTTGACGTCGGCCTGCCGGATCAGAATGGCCTTGTGCTTGCTGAATATCTGCGCAACAATACGACCATGCGGATCATCATGCTGACCGCGCGGACGTCACTGGAGGACAAGCTGGCCGGTTATAACTCCGGCGCAGATCTGTACATGGTCAAGCCGCTTGATTTCCAGGAACTGTCCGCTGCAATCTCCAGCATGCTGGGCCGTATTGAGCCGGCCACTGCAGAGCAAAACAGGTCAGATACGGGAAGAATGTCATCCCCCGGGTTGCCGTCACTGTCAAAAGCGGAAAATCCGGCATGGATGCTGGAGCGGAGTACGAGGACCCTGCATACTCCGCAGGGAGAGGTGATTGAACTTACCGGCAAGGAGTTTGATTTGATTGCCTGCCTGGCATCAGAAGGAAATGAGGCGGTATCGCGTCAGGCCATCCTGAAAGCGCTTTTGTATCAAAATGATGAATTCAGCAACAGATCGCTTGAATCACTGATTTACCGGCTCCGCACGAAGATGGCCCCCTGCTGCAGTAGCGTCCCGATTAAAACCACCCACGGCGTAGGATATTGTTTTTCAGCGCCACTCATGATGCGGTAGCTGCTGCCCTTTGTTTTTCAGCACTCTCCTCTGTCGGTCTATTATCAGAATTTGTGAGAACCGGTAATAATTATCAGTTCTTGTAGGTTGATTTCCCCCGCAGTTTACCTGTTTAATGCGATCTGCTACGAATTCCGCGATCGCAAAGACGCAGGATCGGAGATCCGCAAGGGGATCGAGGTGCTTGCTATCCCTCACAAAGCCTCGACTGCAGCAGCGTGTGTAACTGCAAGCCTGGGCGTTATCACCATGCAGTGTACCGCAGGCGAATCTGCAGATGATCTGCTTGCCAGGGCAGATGTGCTGCTGAACCGTGCCAAATCATCAGGTCGCAATCGGGTAGCATTTGATGCGGTACAAAATATATCTTTACAATCAGCTGCCGATGGAACTGATGGCACTGTTATCAGGCTGGTTTGGCAAGAGTCCTTTAACAGCGGTAATCTGTTAATAGACACACAGCACCGGTCTCTCTTCAATCTTTCCAACAATCTGATGGAAGCGTTACTTTCAGGCCGTCCATCCGATGAGATTGCCGCTCTCATGAGCCAACTGCTTGATGACGTCAGTCAGCACTTTCAGGATGAACAAACCATCCTTGAAACCATCAACTTTCCGGGTCTAAGCCAGCATACTGAAGAATACACCAAACTGCTTGAAAAAGCGGTTTAACTCTCAGGGCAATGCAAGGCTGGCACTCTTTCGGTGGGCGATGTTTTCCAGTTTCTGGTGTCCGATGTGATTAAGGACCATCTGTTTGGTGCAGATTTTGAGTATTTTCCGTTCATCAGGGAAACAGCAACGCAGCGCCGGACGCGTGATACTCTGCAACTTGACAGACACTCTTTCTCAGCTACACTGTTCACTATCCACAAGTACCTTGGAAATTTTACTTCGTCCTGACGAATGACACAGCGCATGGTGTGTCTGTTGCAAACAGGACAGGTTACGCACGCAGCAACGGACACCATGACACGTTATTTCAGAAAAAATCTTCTACTGTTGATTGCCATGACTGCCGTGCTGCTGTTTGCCGGTGTGTTCCCGTCCGTAACGTCTGCGACTCAGAGCGTTCCGGTCAGCAAAACGACCCAGAATAGTTACTCCAGCCCCCCTCCCGTCATACTGCTTTCCCCGGAAGAGAAAAAATATCTTGAGCAACTTGGACCGATCACGGTCTGCCCTGATCCGGACTGGCTCCCCTATGCGCAGATGGACAGCAAAGGCAGCTTCACCGGTATCGCAGCCGACCTGATGAAGCTGCTCTCGGAACGTCTAGGCATTAGCTTTACCTATATTCAGGCAAAAGACTGGGATGAGGCGGTTGCCCTCTCCCAGGCAGGCAAGGTGCTGCTGCTTCCCTTTCTGAACCAGACGCCAAAGCGCGACCAGTGGCTGACCTTCACCGAGCCTTTGTTTCTGGACTCCAACGTCTTTATCACCCGCGAAGAGCATCCGTTTATCACTGACGCATCACTGCTCAAGGACAAGACCATTGCTGTCCCCAGCGGCACCTCGATTGAGGAAAAGGTTCGCCGTGACTACCCCAACCTGAAGATACTGAACACCGGCAACTCGGAATCAGACGTGTTCAAGGCGGTTGCCGAGCGCCGCGCCGACCTCACGCTGCGTTCGCTGACCGTATCGGCCTACACCATTCGCAAGGGAGGCTGGTTCACCCTCAAGATCGCCGGACAGGCCTCTGATGGGTATGTTAACCGTCTGCGGATCGGGGTGCTCAAGTCTGAGCCAAGGTTGCGTGATATCCTGAACAAGGGGATCGCCACCATCACCCCGCAGGAACGGGAGGAGATCACCAATCGTCATGTCAACATCATGGTGGTCAAGCCGATGGACTATGGTGTTATCCTGCGGATTACCGCTGGTCTCGCTTTACTGATCGGCCTGTCGTTCTACTGGAACCTGCGCCTGAAAAAGACGAATGCCGCCCTTGCTGAACAGGAACAACTCTGGCGCACCATCATCAACACCTCGCCGGACGGTATCATGATAACCTCACTTGACGGGGTGATACACCAGGTTTCAGAAAAGCTGCTTTCCATGACCGGCTATGACTCGGCAGATGAGCTGATTGGCCGTAACATGCTGGAGCTTATTGACCCGGACTGGCATGGCAAAGCCATGGAGCGGATAGGCATGCTGCTGCAGGGCACCTACACCGGAGCAGCCGAATATCTGGTGATCCGCAAGGACGGCAGCCGGGTTTATATTGAAGCAAATGCTGAAATCCTGCGAAACAATGATGGTTCTCCCCGCGAGATATTCATCGTCGACCGGGATATCAGCGAACGAAAGCAGGTTGAGGAGCAGCTGCGCTCTCTGTCGGTAGCAGTGGAGCAAAGCCCGGTATCGGTTGTCATTACTGATCTGGACGGTACCATCCAGTATGTTAATCCAAAGTTTGAGCAGGTGACCGGCTATACTGCCAGTGAGGCGGTGGGCCAGAACCCTAGCATATTAAAATCAGGGGACACGAATCAATCAGTGTTTGATACTATGTGGGGCACCCTCCAGCAAAGCAAACCCTGGAAAGGGGAGTTCATCAACCGCCGCAAAAACGGCGAGCTGTTCTTTGAGGAGGCCTATATCTCCCCGGTCTCTGACGCCAACGGGGTTGTCAGCCGGTATGTTGCGGTAAAGCTTGATATCAGCGAGCGCAAGCAGATTGAAGAGCAGATCCAGCACATGGCCCGTTACGATAATCTGACCGACCTGCCGAACCGTGTACTCTTTACAGACAGGATCGAACGGGCCGTGCTGATCGCACAACGAAACAGATGCAAGCTGGCGATATTTTTCATTGATCTTGACAAGTTCAAGCCGATCAATGATGAGTTGGGACATGCTGTTGGTGACTGGCTGCTGCAGGCTGTTGCACAGCGGATGACGGAATCGGTGCGGGAGTCAGATACGGTTGCCAGAATCGGCGGCGACGAGTTTGCCGTGCTGCTGCCCAGCATAGCCTCCCCGCAGGATGCCTGTACTGTTGCAGAAAAGATACGCTGCGCCCTGAATCGTCCGTTCATCACGCCAGCCGGGGTACCCCTTGACATTTCCTGCAGCATCGGTGTTGCCCTCTATCCAGAACATGGCGTCAAAGAACGAGACCTGCTCCGCGCTGCTGACGAGGCCATGTATCGCGCCAAAAAAGGGGGACGCAATGCAGTTGAGCTGTGCCAACTACCACAGGAATAAGCGCAGGATGATGCGTATGTCCCTGATTACCTGTCTGGTGCCTGCACTCTTCGCCTGTTCAAACGTTCCAGCCCTGGCAGCAGAGCTTGATCCGCAGCTGCTCAGGCAGTTGCAGGAAACCATCAGCCAACAGCAACAGATACTGCAGCAACAGGCAGTACAGATTCAGCGTCAGGACGATCAGCTGAAGAAGCTGCAACAGCAGGTTACCGGACTGCTCCAGAAAGCAGACAGCCATCATCCGGTCACACCTGAACCTGTCCGGTTACCACCGGCTCCGGCGACTGTTGCCTCAGGCAACGACAAGATCAAGCTGACCCTGTCCGGGCAGATCAACCGGGCCATCAACGTGGTGGGGGACGGCGCCGGGACAACGATCTACCATGTAGACAACAACGTCTCAAATTCACGCTTCAGGCTGGTGGGTACTGCAGCTATCAATAATGACCTGACCCTGGGTACCCGGCTGGAGATGGCCTTTACCGCTGACGAATCCTCAAAGGTCTCGCAGAAGGACCAGGCGCCGGGTACCTACCTGAACGCCCGCTGGGCAGATATCTCGCTGTCCAGCAAGAAGTTTGGCAAGCTGTCTCTGGGCAAGGGTAACACCGCCTCCTACCTCACCGCAGCATCAGACCTCTCAAAAACCGATATCGTACTGTACTCTTCAGT
>CAXNJF010000083.1:0-6639 GCA_964202585.1 Trichlorobacter sp.
GTCCAGGCAGACTCCGGCTTTGTGCAGGGCCTGACGTATGCTTGCAGGTTCCTGTGTGTGCTCCCTGAGGGATGGTGTGTACCGTGTGCGGAGCAGTTCCGGCATGATGACCTCGTTATGGGGGGGGACGTTGTTGCCGTAACGTTACACCTTCTGTATGACGGATCTGCGGGCAGCAGGTAACAATCAGGTAAATTATGGAGGTGTTGGATGCTGTTTGTTACTGTTGCCAAAACGTTTGTGAACCATAACGGTTTTGACACACCGGCATGGTAGGTTCTTTCCATGGTCGTAACAATCTATGGAGGTGGTAACCATGCAAAATATGAAGGAGTTTTGTCTGGAGTGCGGCAGCAGGGCAGTTTCAAAATCGATTGATGAGGTGCTGCCCAGGTTCAGGATGGAAATCATCAGTTATGCCTGCGGAGCGGAACTGAAGAGCATTTACTCCAGCAACGGCAACACCGGCCGACTCTGTCTGTCCGGCTGTAGCCAGCTGGAGGAACAGGTTTCGCCGATCTGACTGTATGCAGCTCTCAAAGGTGATCAGCCGGTGGTGTTCTCGCTGACGGTCAGACTGGACTGCAGGTTGTCCCCCTTGCCGGTGGTCGGTACGAACCGCTCCCCCAACCTCCGAGGTTTTCAAACCCCGGAGGTTTTTCATTTAATTCGTGCAGGGGCGCAGCGATGTTCATACTGATGCAGGCTGCCGTTGAACGGGTTCATCCCTTCGACTTGCTTCGACGTCGCTCAGGACAGGCGTGAAACGCAACCTGTGTAACTTACAATAACACAAAAGCCCCACACCGAAATACAGTGTGGGGCTTTTGTGTACAGCTCTACGGGTTTTGCTACTCCACCGGCATCACCCAGATATCGAGGTTGCCGCCCCGGTTTGATTCAAACACGATCTTCTTGCTGTCAGGGCTCCAGCGCGGGTTGTAATCGAAACCTTCAGTGGTGAGCCGTCGCACATTTCTGGTGGCTACGTCATAGAGCCAGAGTACGGCGCGGGATGATTGATCCCAGCCCCAGAACACCACCTTGCTGCCATCCGGCGAGAACACAGCCCCCCGGTCGCCCAGGGTAACGGTTGAAAGCACCTGCGAACTGGAAGCCTGTGCGGTTGACCCGGAAAGGGTAACATCCGATATGGCCACCAGATAGCTGACCCGGTCTTTGCCGGATGTGCCGGAGACCGCCTCGGCGGTATAGGCGATCTTGGTCCCGTTATGGTTCCAGCTGCTCATCTGGATTGATTGCGGACCGTTCCAGACATAGATCTTTGGCGCATCAAAGCCGTTTGCAACGCTGATGATATTTTCTTGCGTCAGGTTGTAGCTGCCGGTTGCTGCAGCGGTCTTGTAGGCGATTTTGGTGCCGTCCGGGCTCCAGTGCGGGCTGGTATCCATATCTGCCGAACTGGTTATCCGCCAGTTCTTTGAAGCGTCATGTGTACTCACCCGGATATCCCAGTTTCCGTCGCGCTCCTCGGCGTATGCGATATACTGGCCATCGGGACGCCAGACCGGACGCTCAAGGACGTTGGTCGTTTCAGTCAGGGTGATGATGGAACTGCCGTCAAGTTTGATGCTCCTGATGGCATAGAGTTTGGTTGTTGCGTTGTATTCCCAGTAGAGCAGACGGCTGCTGTCAGGACTCCATTCCGGCCAGGCCTGCATCCCTGCGGCACTGGTCAGCTGACGCTTGTTGCTGCCGTCGCTGTTCATCACCCAGAGGTGCGAGCTGCCCGGAGGACCGGAAACGTATGCGATCAGACTGCCATTCGGGCTGAAACGCGGGTTGAGGTCGCTTTCGCCCGAGCTGGTGAGCCGGGTCAGTTTGCCGTTTTCTGTGCCACTGATGACAGGAGCCGTGTACAGACTGCGTCCGCTCAGGTTTCCGGCAGGCACCGGATAACTGATCCGGTGGCAGGTATAGCAGGAGGCGATGGTTTTCAGCGGCACAATGGTCTGTACCGGCAGGGTCAGACGATCCGGGAAGGGAAACGTAACCCCCTGTACACTGTAACTGCTTTTGTATATCAGGCCGTCTGTGGCAACGGAATAGACGCTGCCGTCCGGACCGGCCATGCCTGCCCCGGTTACCGCCGTGGCATTGACGGCAGAGGTTGCAGGCAATGCTGATGAGCTGTCTGCAGCAATGCGGGCCGCATTAAAACGGCCGGTAGTGCTGAGGGTGTTGACCGGTGTTGTTATTTTAGTGCTCTGGTTCTTTTCAACGGTTTTATGGACATTAACGGCAGGGGTGATGGTTGCATCACGGCCATAAATAAAGCTCTGTTCCTGGACAATCACGCGGTAGGCCTTGTTCAGCATGAACGCCCGTTGGGGGGAAGGGTTCAACAGAAGTGTCACATCATCGTGCAAATTTTTCAGCATATCAGTCTTGACAGCACCGGCCGGGCTGAAAAACTTCTCATACACCTCCGTGTTTTCACGCAGCTCATCCCCGGCCCGGTTATACATCAGGTAGAAGGAGTACTCATGGTATGTTCCGGCTCCTTCAATCTCGATCTTGGGCTCGATGGTTCCTTTCAGCCCTTTCTGGCTCCAGTGATACCAGCCGCTCCGGAAATCACCGGCGTCTTTTTTTCTGCCAAACGAGTACATACCGTCAGAGGTAATCCCCAACCCGCTGTGACAACCCATGCAGAAAACTGTTTCTTCGTAGGTCTGGGGCCGCAGATCACCGCCGCTGTCTTCAATAAAACCCTGGTAGACCCAGCCCTGGCCGTTGCTTAAACCCTGCTCGACATCCCCCAGAAAGACTGAGATACGATCAGGAAAATCATGCTTTTCCTTGACCTCACCTGCCGCTGCCATCTGAAGATCAGGATAGCTTTGCCATGACCGCTTCTTTGCGTAGCGCAGTTCCTTCATACGCGGTGCCATGGCGATCTCACCGGTATCGGTAACATCAATATAGCGCACGCTATGCAGAAATTCGGTCCCTTCGGGAAACAGTCCTGCTGCAAGGTGGATGCTGCCGGCGGCCTGCTGAACAGCGGCCTGGCCCACAAAGGACATGTTTTTGCCCTTCAGCGGCTCCCATTCGTATTTCACCTTGGTTGCGGTGCCGATCACTCCGTTTTTATCAAGGTCCAGCCCAAGCTTTTTTTCGTCAACCGCTGCTATCGCTACATCAGCACGTTTGATCAATGCCTCCACAATGGCCAGATTGGTTTTGTAGATCGTCAGGTCAAATGCCCCGGCAGCATCGGTTCTGAAAGCACTGCCCAGCCTGATCAGCACATCGTCGGTGGAGCCGTTGGTGGGCCAGAAGGTGCCGGGGAACGGTGCGTAGGCAAAGGCACGCCAGCCGGTATAGGCGCCTGCGGGGGTCTTGTCGAACCCCTCGCTGTCAAAGTTGAAATAGGCATCAGGGGTATAGCCGTCCCAGACGCCGTTGCCGTTAAAATCCCAACCCTTGGGAACTGATTTGAGCAGTGAGGCAGGAATGATGGCCTTGTTTGCGTCAAGGTAGTTGTTGGTGCGGACATAGCTGAGAATAGTGTTGTCGCTGATGGCCGCTACCTGGGCGGTACGCGACTTGAACAGGTTGCTCCAGCGGTTGGTTCTGGCATACTCGGGAAAGTTATAGCTTGACTGCAGTTCCTGGTCATTATTGTAATTGGGTTCAGTGGATTTGGTGTGACACGTGAAACAGGGGTTGTGAACCGTACCGTTGTTTCCCTCGGTCTTGGTCCAGCACATGGAGGGAATATAGGCGGTTTCATTGACCATGGTCTTTGAACGCAGGTCCATGGCCGTTCCGGCAGTTGTGGCCGGCACTGTGGCTGTGCCTCCAACGCCGCCACTGCCACCGCAGCCTGCCAGTATAAATAACATCATGTAAAATGTGGTTTTTTTGATCAGATGCATTTCATTTCTCCTTCTTCAGATTGCAAAAGGGGAGACGCGCATTCTGCACGTCTCCCCGCTGTTTCAGATACTTCAGAATCAGCCCTGAAAGCGCCTAGTTCATGGCGGGGAACGGACCGATATAGCCGGTGTAGGCCCGTGCCGCTTCAGCTGCCGGCAGTTTGCTCTGGTCCGATTCACCGTAGGGGTGCTGAATAACACTCATCAGATAGCCCCAGCCGTTGACGTTGGGGTAGAAGTAGGGGGAGGTGGTTTCTGAACCGTAGGGGGTGGTCTGGATACGGGTCAGAGCCTTGGAGGTAACATTGTAGGACCAGATCATGTCGTTTTGGTGGCTACCGGTATCTTCACCAATGATCAGGGTCTTGTAACCGGGCATAAAGGTGACGTTGTCCGGGCTGGCAATGCCGTCAATGTCGCACTTGTTAGTAGCGTAGGGGCTGGAGGCGTCGTAGGTCTTGGCCGTTCCGGAGATCACGCCGTACATCTTGGTGGCAACATAGTTTGCGTCAAGGGTAAGCCCGTAAACGGTGCCGCAGCTGTTGGAAGACAGTTTGATGTGGTTGGGGCCGCCCTTGTCGTAGCTGGAGTCGTTGTCTTTCATCCCTTTGCTGACGTCGGACATGGCGATGTAGAGGGTTTTGGTGTCAGGATCGAGGGTAATCCCTTCCATTTTGTTGAACTCTGTGGTGCCCCCTTTGATGGCGGCATACCGGCGGGTTTCAAGACGGGAAGCGGCCTTATCCATGCCGGTCTTTACCTTGAGGCACTCATGACCGGTGGTGGTGTTGATGGAGCTGAAGGTTGCCGGGCAGGAGTTGTCGGTATTTGCGGTGGCTGTCTCAAAGATATCGGTAAATTTGATCTTCTGGTCAATGTAGGTCTTGATTTCGGCATCAGTGGCCTTGCCCAGGCTGATCCAGGAGATGTCGGCGCTGCCGCCGCTGGTGCTGGCGGTCTGGGTCCACTTGGCAACGAACAGTTCACCGGAGGTCAGGTTTTCGGCAGTATCTGCCTCATACCGGAACAGACCGACGTTGGCTCCGTCATCAGAGATGTAGGTGGTCTTTTTGTTGGGGGTTACGTAGCCCAGTTCGTGGGCAATCCGGCCCATTGAGTAATGCTTGGTGGAACTGACGCTGTCAAAGCTGTTAACCTTGACTTCGATCTGCCAGCCATAGTTGTAGGCGTTCAGGCCGCCATTGGTGAAGTAGTCGGTTGCAGTGCTGTTGGGGTCAAGTCCAAAATACAGGGCCTGGGTATTGCCGTAGCCGTCCTTGTTCAGGTAGCCGCCGGCGGTAACCTTGCGTGCATCCGGCTCATACTCTTCGGAACCCAGGTGGGTGCCCCAGGGGGTTACGCTGCCTGCACAGTGTACCCAGCCGCCGCCAAAACCACTGAAGTCAATGTTCTTGGTCCGAACCGGGGTCAGCTTGCCGGTGGTCTTGTCCTGATTCAACTCGGTGACATACATGGCGCCCGGTGACATTTCAAAGTGGGAAACCATGTAGAGCTTGCCATCAGTCTTGCCGGTCAGCAGCGAGGAGAAGTCGTTGTCGTTGGAGATGTAATTTGAACCATCGGCAGCCTTGAGCGGTGTACCGTTTTTGTCGTAGATCATGCCGAAGGTACCGCCGCCAATAACATCACCACTGCGCATGATGGTGTTGAAGCCGATGCTGTACTCTTTACCGTTGATCGTGGCCTTGCTTGACGCCAGGATTGACTGTTTTTCAGCATCCGTCTCCGGTGCCTTGACCGCACTAAACGTGATACTTTTGTCTGTTACAGGGGGCAGGAATAGCGTTGTTGAATTGTCACTGCCGCAACCACTGAGCAGCATCGTGCTGCAAAGTGTTACGGCTCCCAGAGTCGTGCCGACTGTTGAAAGATACCTGTTGCCCATCTTGTGTGCCTCCATCGTGTAGGGTAGTTACCGAAAATGGAGGCCAGCATAGCTGGTAAGGATGTCAGAGTAAGGTCAGGAAGGTAACAATTGTGAAAAAACTCGGGTATGCCGCGTGGAAGAAGTTAACCTGAAAACGGCATTTACTCACGCAACGCCGCTACGAACGCAAAGAAAATCAAAACCTTATTTATAAAGTGCCTTCATCTTTTGGGTGAGTGGTCTAATCTTCACAACTCTTTGTTTTTAAACGTTGTGTCGTTGCGCCGTTGCGTGCAACTGCTTTTTTTAAGGATTAATTACCGCCAGAATCTATCCCAGAGCGCCATGATGATCTCAAAGGCGATCAGGATGATGATGATCCATTCCAGACGGGCGGAGCGGCGGGCGTGGGAGAGGTTGGAAAAGACGTCGGTCACATCCAGCAGGGTCTCGGCTTTGTGCTTGATCTCCTGGTAGCGGGGACGCAGTTCAAACAGGTTGGAAATGGTCAGGTAAAAGCGGTCGGCTTCATCGTTGTTCCAGGTACTTTCCGGCTTGTCCAGCACCATGATATGGGCGATTGAAGTGTATTTGAAACCAAGCACCACCGAGGCCAGTTTGGCCAGCCGCTTGTCCGGCAGCTCCAGCACCCCCTGTCCCAGGTGGCTGATCATGACGCCAACTTCATCAAAGACCGCATCAACATGCTCTTCAATCCGCTCAAGCGCCACTGACTTTGCAATCACAAAACAGATAATCTCCAGCAGCTCCTGTTTGAACTCCGGCATGATTGCGCTGTCGTTGGTGATAGAAGGCTTGGCGGATCGGTTAATCTCCAGCTGGTAG
>CAXNJF010000084.1:0-6557 GCA_964202585.1 Trichlorobacter sp.
TCGCCAAAGGATTCAATATGATCACACCAGCCTTTGCCCCAGAACGAAGCAGCAATCTTGCGGCCTTCAATCGTTATTGGTAGAACCTGCAGCCCCTTTTTAGCCAGCTTGGAAAGTGCTTTTTCTGCCTTTTCACGCCGCTCGGCAACCGGTACGTAAGCCGGCCAGAGGTCATATCTGCCAGAGGAGTTACTTCGTCTTCTCATATCCCCGCCTTATCCAGATCAAGTGAAACCATCCGCAGCAGATCGTCATCTGACATCTCCGTCAACAGCTGCTCGCCCCCCTCCAGCAGGTCGTCAGCCAGACGGCACTTTTCAGCAATCAACGCATCAATCTTCTCTTCCAGGGTTCCCTTGCAGACAAATTTATGCACCATGACATTACGCTTCTGACCGATACGGAAAGCCCGGTCAGTGGCCTGATTCTCTACGGCTGGGTTCCACCAGCGATCAAAATGGATGACATGGCTGGCTGCGGTCAGGTTCAGGCCGGTTCCCCCTGCCTTCAGTGACAGGACAAAAAACGGCGGTCCGTCTTCATGCTGAAAACGATCCACCAGTTTTTTCCGCTCCGCCACCGGGGTACCGCCATGCAGCACCAGGCCGGGCCGGCCAAAAAGGGTGGCCAGATAGGCTGCAAGCGGTCCGGCCATCTCGCGAAACTGGCTGAAGACCAGCAGCTTTTCCTGGCGGGAGGCGATCTCTTCCACCAGTTCACGCAATCGCGCAAACTTGCCGCTCTGTTCTTCTGAAAAATCTCCCGTACCCTGCGCCTGACCGGGGTGGTTACAGATCTGTTTGAATCGCATCAGTGCAGCCAGAATAAGTCCGCGCCGCTGCATCCCTTCAGTTTCTTTCAATGAACGGGCCAGATCCTGCACCGCTTGGGCGTACAGACGAGCCTGCACCTTACTCAGTCCGCACCAGGCGGTCAACTCCACCTTGTCCGGCAGGTCATCAATAATCCGTTTATCGGTCTTGAGCCGCCGCAGGATGTAGGGCTGTACCAGTTTGCGCAGCGGTGCGTACGAGCGGCGTTCGCCCCCCTCCAACAGCTTGACAAACTGCTTGAAGCGGGTAGCCGATCCCAGCAGGCCGGGACAGAGAAAATCAAACAATGACCAGAGATCCCCCAGCCGGTTTTCAACCGGGGTACCGGTCAAGGCCAGTCGAGCCCGTCCCTTCAGGGTCTTGACTACCTTTGCCTGCCTGGTGGCATGGTTCTTCACCGCCTGGGCCTCATCCAACACAATTAGGTTCCAGGAGCGATCAGTCAGCCACTCCATCCGCTGGAGCAAACCGTAGGTGGTCAACACGACGTCAACACCGGTCAGCCCCTGTACCGGATCCTGTGCCAGCCGATCAAGCTCGCTCTTGCCAAGCTCCGAGGAATGTAGGGCTAGTACCCGTAGCGACGGCGCAAAGCGGGCCAGTTCACTCTTCCAGTTGCCCACGAGCGATGCAGGCAAGACCAGCAGTGAAGGGGCGGATTGGTGTGCCCGTTCTTGCTGGATGAGCAGCAGGGCGATCACCTGGATGGTCTTGCCAAGCCCCATGTCATCGGCCAGACAAGCACCCAGACCAAGTTCCGAGAGAAACCAGAGCCAGTTGACCCCGGTCTGCTGATAGGGGCGCAAGGTCGTCTTTAAGGCGTTACCCGGGTTAGCAGAAACCAGTGTTGCCGGATCCCGTAATCCGGCCAGTTTTTCTTTCAGCCAGATTCCGGCATCCACAAAGGCCCAGTCGCTTTCGTCATCAGACAGCAGGTCAGTACCGGAAAGGTTTCGACCGGCGCCTGCCAGAAGCCGCATCCCTTCTATAAAGGAAAGCCCGTCTGCGCCTGCCTCCTGCTCGACCTGTTTCCATTGTTCAAGGGCCTGAGCCAGCTTCTCTGCATCCACCTCAACCCATTGTCCCCGTAAAAACCGTAATCCTTCCCCTGCTGAGGTCAGTTCAGCAATTTCTGCTTCAGATAACGGAGCGCCATCAATGGTCAGGCAGGCCTGAAAATCCAGCAGTGTTCTGGCATCAAGCACACTGCTGCCATTTTTGCCGATTACCACCTGAACCCGTGGCCGAGGCCTGCGTTTCCACCAGTCAGGCAGCCGCACCACAAGACCGCTGGCTTCAAGTTCCGGCGTGGTTTTTAAAAACTGGTACGCCTCATCCGGGTTCCAGGCCAGAGGATGATAAACATCCCCGCTGTCAACCAGCTCTTTCACCCAGTCGCACCGGCAGGCGGCCTCATGCACCGGCTCCAAAAGACGGAGCAACGTCTCACGGTTGCTGGCTCCGGCGTAGTCATTCAGCGCCCGGTTGAGCGGCAGATGCTGCGCCCGTGCATTCTTTCCCAATTTGGGAATATAGGTTGCCATGAAGGCAAAGGGGTAGTCTGGATCAGACTTGTTTTCAGCCAGATGAAAACAGACCCGCCCGACCTGTTTCCAGACCGGAGCATACTGGTGCAGAAAACCTGCCAGCCCCTCCTTATCCTGCTTGATGGAACTCCGCACCCAGTCATCGAGGGTTTGCCAGAGGAGGGCAAACAGATCTGGAGTACCGTACTCAGCGCCAGGCATGGGGGGAAGATTCAGGGCAAACAGGGCAGCTTCGGCAGGGGTAAGTGGTACAAGCGGTTCAGGCAAGCCGGAGGCGGGTGAACTCTGGCAGAGTTGTGTCAGATAGCGGGAACCGAAATCCCGCCAGTAGCTCCAGGCCAATGGCCAGTCAGGAGCGGCTGCCCCGCCTGCCAGGGAGAGAATCCCCGCAGCCGGAGCTACCGTAAAAGCATTGCGGATCTCTTTTGCACGAGCCCCGGTGGGGGAAGCGTCCTGCAGTAGCATAAGATGTCCGGCTGGGGTCAAGGACAGGGTGTCATACATCAACGACAAACCTCACACCACAATCCGGTCATCACTATACCCACCGTTCTCGTCCAGAGCTTCTTTAACGGAACGGATCGCCACTTCAAGCTGGTCATCATCCGGTTCACGGGTGGTCAGGCGTTGCAGAGCCAGACCGGGAGCGATTACCATCTTCACCAGCGGGTGTTGATCATTTTTGGCACTCCATTTCAGAAACTCGTAGGATATCCCGGCGATCAACGGCAACAGCACTACCCGCGACAACGCCTTGTAAATAAAAGGCCAGGCCTTGGGGATCAACGAGAACACGCCAATACTTACCAACATCACGATCAGCAGGAAGCTTGTTCCACAGCGGGGATGCAAACGACTGAATCGTTTAACATTCTCCAGGGTCAGTTCAACCCCTTCTTCAAAGGCGAAGATGGTCTTGTGCTCGGCACCATGGTACTGGAAGACCCGCTGAATATCGTCCATCCGTGCGATTGACCAGATGTAGAGCAGAAAGACAATCATCCGGATCACGCCATCCACCAGATTGAAGAGGATATTGTTATCACCGATGTACGGCACCAGCAGTTTGGTCAGATACAGCGGGAAGAAAAAAAACAGGGCGATACCAAAGCCGAAAGCCACCGCCATGGTGCCGGCCAAGGCCCAGGAAGTAAGTTCCTCCTTCTTAACCTCGCCACCTTCTTGATCAGGCTCTTCAACAATCGCCTCGTTAGCAGAGAAGTTAAGCGCCTTGATACCCAGAATTAACGAAGTAAACAGGGCTACTGCACCGCGCAGAATCGGCAGTTTGACAATCGGATAGCGTTCTGAAAGCGGCGGCATCGGCTCCCGCCTGATCACAATTTCGCCGCTTGGACGCCGCACTGCAATGGCTATGGCCCTGGGGGCGCGCATCATGACCCCTTCCAGCACGGCCTGACCGCCGATGTTGATTTTTTCCATTAGGTAAGACTCCTGAACTGTTTGCGTATCTGGGGAGTTCTGCCGCAGCAGAACTCCCCTTCGGGGCAGGGACCGGCAACGCAACCGGGACCGGCTTCACGGAAGATAGTGGGAGCAGCCTGTTTGGCCAGTTTTAACATCCCCACTGCCATGTCCCTGATTTCCCACTGGGCACGTTCGCAGCAGCGTAAGCGGAAAAAGTGAAGCAGTTCCCGTGCATTCATGGTGATGATGATCTTGGTTTCTGTAGCATTAGGTAGCAGATAACGGGCATCTTCAGGCTGTATGCCCATCTCCACCAGTTGATTGTAGGCCTGATGCACTACCCCTACCGTGAAGTCAAAAATCCGTTTTGCCTCTTCATTGGCCGCTATTGAAGGAGGAATCACGGCAGCAAAACGCTCCACATGGGAGACATAGCGTTGGGACTGCTGTGAGTAGGAAGCGACCCGGTGACGCACCAGTTGATGTGAGGTAACCCGCGATATCCCCTCAACCCCATAGGTGAAGGAGGCATGCTCCAGAACGGAATGGTGTCCCAGAGACATGATCTTGTCGATAAACTGGCGGGTATCAGCGCTGCCGATCTTCTCCTTTAATTCGTCAAGGCCGGTTGGGGAATAGCAGAGCCGGGCTGCCAGAGCGACAGTCCGTTCAGGATCAGGAGTGTGGTGCAGAAGTTCAATATTCATGCGGAACCCTTTGGATACAAAAAGGGGGGTGTACCCGCAGGCACACCCCCCCAGAGAGAACAACCTGCAATGCTAAGCCTGTCCGTAACGCTTCTTGAACCGCTCAACACGACCGGCAGTGTCAACCAGCTTCTGCTTGCCGGTAAAGAACGGGTGGCAGGCAGAACAGATTTCGGTAAAGATCTCTTTACGGGTGGAACGGGTCTGAAAGCTGTTGCCACAGGCACACTTGACCATTACTTCGTTGTACATCGGGTGAATTCCTTCTTTCATCTGCTACCTCCTGATAGTTGCAGCTCGATAATAAAGCTGTGTATTGACGAAACTATAGAATATCGGATTATCACAAAAAACATCAAGCATTATTTTTAAAACCCTGACAACTACTTGTTCATTGAGTCAAGAAACTCTTGGTTGGATTTGGTTTCAGAGAGCTTATCCAACAGGAATTCCATCGCATCAACGACATTCATCGGGTGGAGTATCTTGCGCAGAATCCAGATCCGGTTCAAAGCCACCTTCTCAATCAGCAACTCTTCTTTCCGGGTGCCGGACTTGTTGATATCAATGGCCGGGAAGGTACGCTTTTCCACCAGACGCCGATCCAGGTGAACCTCCATGTTACCGGTTCCCTTGAACTCTTCAAAGATAACTTCGTCCATCTTGCTGCCGGTATCCACCAGTGCGGTGGCGATAATGGTCAGGGAGCCGCCTTCTTCAATGTTACGGGCTGCGCCAAAGAACCGCTTCGGTTTCTGCAGGGCGTTAGCGTCAACACCACCGGTCAGGATCTTGCCGGACGGCGGCAACACCGTGTTGTAGGCCCGTGCCAGACGGGTAATGGAATCCAGGAGAATCACGACATCTTTTTTATGCTCGACCAGTCGCTTGGCTTTCTCGATCACCATCTCGGCCACCTGGACGTGGCGGGTAGCAGGCTCGTCAAAGGTTGAGGAGACCACTTCACCGTTGACGGAGCGCTGCATGTCGGTCACTTCTTCCGGTCGTTCGTCAATGAGCAGCACGATCAGGTAGACTTCAGGATGGTTTGCCGCAATGGAGTTGGCGATGTTCTGGATTAACATTGTCTTGCCGGTACGGGGTGGAGCGACAATAAGCCCACGCTGCCCCTTGCCAATTGGGGAGACCAGCTCCATTACCCGCATACCATAGTTATCCGGCGCATTCTCCAGCTTGAGCTTTTCTTCAGGATAAAGCGGGGTCAGGTTATCAAAGAGGGTCTTGTCCCGGGCCGCTTCAGGTGGCTCAAAGTTGATCGCCTCAACCTTTAAGAGAGCAAAGTAGCGCTCTCCCTCTTTCGGAGGACGGATCTGGCCGGAGACCGTATCACCGGTGCGTAGATTGAAACGACGGATCTGGCTCGGAGAAACATATATATCATCAGGACCTGGCAGATAGTTATAGTCTGGTGCCCGCAGAAAGCCGAAGCCATCCTGCAGTGTCTCCAAAACCCCTTCACCGTAAATAGATCCGTTTTGCTCGGTCTGGGCATTCAGGATAGCAAAGATGAGATCCTGCTTACGCAGTCCAGACGCACCTTCAATACTCAGATCACGGGCAATGGCGTTTAATTCACTAATTTTCTTGTTTTTTAATTCCTGAAGGTTCACGACTAGGGTCTCCTGCTGGTTGGATAAAGAGTCATCAAGGGGATGATGACCGGCATGTTATTGATGGAACACTGCGTCATGATATGTAAGATGGCGAAACCTGGCTCGCTAATCAGATTGAGATTTACTGTTATCAAGGGAGACGGTTGAGCAGGATACTTTTGGTTTTTATATCTGCTGTCGGGATTTACTTTCTTCTGTTTCGGAAAATTAAACGTAGCGGGTAGTTACAACTGAAGTTTCGTTACGATAATCATAACGCCAATTGGATGTCAACAGGAAAATGAACCCAAAAGACAGGCATCAGGCGACCATACGTTCTGATAACTGCTTGACCCTCTCCTGACGACAGGCTATACACTATGATCAATGACACCATCCACAACATTATATTTTAATAATTATTTCAGG
>CAXNJF010000085.1:0-6550 GCA_964202585.1 Trichlorobacter sp.
TCTGCCCAGGCAGATTGCAATCTACATGGCAGCACTGGAGAAGTAAAAAAACAGATTAAGGTTACGGAGTGAGTTGGATATGAAAATAGGCGGCGTTAGCATAATTTTAATTCTTGGACTGGTAAACCTGTTGTTATTAACTGTTCAGCTCAGTTCCGGACTCCGTTGGATCAAGCTGCCTTTTGGAGTGCATCGCAAAACCGGCATCGCCCTGTTTGTAACCTCACTGGTTCACGGAATTCTTGGTATGCTTGCGTAGCTATCATAATGCCTGATGAGAAATACAAAGATTTAGCTTCGTACCGTCGAGGAGCTACCTGATGGATGCCCCACTTGTCAGTATCATCATGCCGATTTACAACTACGAAGCCTACCTTGTGCAGGCCATCAGGAGTGTCACCAGCCAGACCTTTCGTAATTTTGAGCTGGTTGCCTGCGATGATGGATCAACAGACAGAGCCTGGGAACTGGCTCTTGCTGAAGCTCAGGCCGATCCGAGAATACGGCTGCTTCGTAATGAAACCAACAGAGGTATTGCTCCAACGCGGCAGCGGCTTTTGGAAGCCTGCCGTGGCAGATATGTCGGGCATCTTGATTGTGATGATGTTCTTGAACGCTGGGCAGTTGAAGAGATGCTGAGGATCTTTGGAGCTGAACCGGAACTTGCCCTGGTCTACTCGGACAGTGCATTTGTGAATGAAACCGGCAAGGTGACCGGCTACAAAAATGAACCGGATTTCTCTCACCAGAATTTGATGTCACTGGGTTGGCGGCATTTTGGCATGTACCGCCTCGATCTGGCCCTTGAAGTTGGCGGGTTTAACCTGAAGCTTACCAGCGGCTGCGATGACGGTGATCTTTTCATGCGGATAGCAACCCGCTATCCCTGCCGCCATCTTGCAAAAGTGCTCTACTACTACCGTTGCCACAGCGACAACAGAAGCCGCAGCAATAAGAAATGCGATGTCTGTGAGGAACGGGATGTTTGTAATTACTTCATTCTCTGGTCGCAGGTTGTGAAGCAGTACTATCCTGATTATCGTCCCCCCGACGCTGTTGCCTGACTACACTTGATAAAAGGTTTGAAATGAGCAGTTCAAAAATCAGGCTTCTGTATGACATTGATGAACGCGCCCCGCTATGGCTTGCCCTGTTGATGGCGGTTCAGCATGTGATGCTGATTTATAGCGAGATTGTGATTTTTCCGATTATTATCGGGAAAAAGGCCGGTGCGCCGTTGGAACATATCCTGTTCGCCTCCTGTGCAGCAGCGTTGGCGGCAGGGCTTGCCACCCTGCTACAGGTGATCCGTGTCGGTCAGCTGGGTACCGGCTACGTACTCTTTATGGGCAGTTCTGCAGCGTATCTGGTCGGCTGTGTTGATGTGGTTACCATTGGCGGTTTTGCCCTTCTTGCCAGCTTAAGCATACTTGTGGCTCCGATTGAAATATTACTGGCGTATTTTCTGCGTCATCTGCGGCATGTCTTTACTCCGGTGGTTGGAGGAGTCATTCTGTTGTTGGTGGTTATCAGTCTTATATCGGTCAGTTACCAGGAATGGATGGGGGAACAGGGCACCCCGCTTTACGGTTCCTGGCAGTTTTTTGTGACCGGTATGGTAACATTTTGTGCATTATTAGGGTTTGCCATGTTCGGTAAACGGACCCTGCGCCTGTGGTGTCCAATACTTGGCATGGTTGCCGGGTTGCTGACGTCGTGGGCGCTTGGTATTCTTGACCTTACGGCGGCAGCACAGCATCCCTGGATCGGGCGCTTTGCCGGAAGTTGGCCAGGTCTTGATGTTAATCTGAAGCTCGAATATGTACCCTTGTTTGCCACCCTTGCCTTGCTGACGCTGATCAACGGCGTACAGGCCATCGGCAACAGTATGGCCATCCAGCGCATATCTCATCGCAACGGACGCCAGGTTGACTACGGAGTTGTCCAGGGCACCATGTATGCTGATGCCTGTGGCAATATTTTTTCCGGCCTGCTTGGAACCGTTCCCAATGAAACCTATTCAGAAAATATCTCGATTATCCGGATAACCGGTGTTGCAAGCCGTCTGGTCGGTATCTGCGGAGCGATCATCTTGATCCTGCTCCCTTTTTCACCAAAGATCAGCATGATCATGGTTGACCTGCCGATGCCGGTGTATGGCGGTTTTATGATGGGGCTGGCAGCCATGATGTTTCCTGCCGGTCTTGAGCTGGTCTTTGCCCACGGCATAACACACCAGACCGGCCTGCTGGTGGGAGTTTCGCTCTGTTCCGGAATTCTGGCAGAGTCGGGCATGTTCTTTCCCGATATCTTCCCGTCATCAATCAACATCTTTCTTGATAACAGCGTGGCTGCCGGCGGTCTTGTTGCAGTGGTACTCAGTCTTTTGTTCAGAATGGCGATGAAATCAGGCTATTGCTTTACCTTGCCGGTCCAGATGGAACAACTTCCGGATCTGTTGCAGAATCTGCAGCGTGCCGGTGATGATCTCGATTTAGACCAGCAGCAGCAATTTCACCTGCAACTGGTCTGTGAAGAGCTGTTTGTGCATATTGCAAAAAATGAGGAAGGCTTCGACGGACCGATTGATCTGAAGCTGAAAGTGATGCCGCACGAGGAAGAGCTTGTGGTTGAGATAATCTATGGACGCAGCATTGATGATATCAATTCGGCAACCTTTTCCAGTAATCTTATGCTTGCGGAAGAACAGGAACTGACGCTGATCGGGCTTGCCCTGGTTCGGCAGCTTGTCAGAGACTTCCACCATGTCGAGATTTCAGGAATAACATACATCTGGTTCAAGCTGAACTGATTGTTTCAATTCTAAAGCTGCCGAGTCTGGTCAGACAATAGACACATTCTGTCTGCAGAACGAATATTTTAATCTGTCCGTCAATTGCAGAGTCCAGATTGTCTGGTATTCTAAAGCCAAAGATGTTTCATCTCCTGCTGCTACGTTTTTCAGGGAGTAGCCATGCCTGTCATCACCACCTCCATCTTTGAGCTGCTCAAAATCGGGCCTGGACCGTCCAGTTCCCACACCATCGGGCCAATGAAAGCCGGTTATGATTTTTACCGGTTGATGGCTGAACTGCCGGCAGAACGTCAGGCTGCTGCCGCACGGATTGAGGTGTTTCTGTATGGTTCGCTGGCTGCAACCGGTATGGGACACGGCACTGATCGGGCGGTTCTGGCCGGGCTGTCAGGCAAGACGCCGGAGGATTGTCCGCCTGATTTTCTTGATCGTCTCTGCCTTGAGCAGAACGCTCTGTTTTCTCTCCAGGCAGGAAATCATGCTATTCCGTTTCATGCAGCAGATATGCACTGGGATCCGGAACAGCATGACTTCCCCTACAGCAATACCATGATCCTTCGGCTTTCCAGCGCTACTGAAACCATTGTTGAACGGGAATACTATTCGATCGGCGGCGGGTTTCTGCATTGGAAGGGCCGGAATGAACCGGAGCGCGGCTCGCCCCGTTATCTTTACGAAAATGCAGCTCAGCTGTGGAAGCAACTTAAAAAACATCGCCTGAGCCTGGATCAGCTGATGCTGGCAAATGAAACCGCTATCACCGGGTTGGACGAAGCAGAAATCAACCGCCGTCTGGACCGGATCATCGCTGTTATGGAAGAGTCTGTACATCGTGGTGTGCATACCGAAGGTTTTCTGCCTGGCCCGATCAAGCTGCACCGCAAGGCAGCGCTGATGTTTCAGCGGGCAGGCACGTTGCCACAGAACGCCGAGCGTTTGCTGGTTTATCTCTGTGCATACGCCTTTGCTGCTGCAGAGGAGAACGCTGCCGGCCACACGGTGGTAACCGCCCCTACCTGCGGGTCAGCCGGGGTGATCCCGGCAATGGTACACCTCTTGCGTCAGCATCAGAAAATACCTCTTGAGGCGGTGCGTAAAGCTCTCTTGGGTGCTGTGGCAATCGGCTTTATTGCCAAGCAGAACGCCAGTATCTCCGGAGCCGAGGTGGGCTGCCAGGGGGAAATTGGCATTGCCTCAAGCATGGCAGCGGCCCTGATTGCCCTGGCCAGCGGCTGTGAGGTCAGGATAGCGGAAAACGCCGCCGAGACGGCGCTGGAACATCATCTGGGCATGACCTGCGACCCGGTGAAAGGGTATGTGCAGATCCCCTGTATTGAGCGCAATGCCATGGGGGCGGTCAAGGCCTATACCTCATACCTTATCGCACGGGAAGGTTTGCCGGACTGGCATATTGTTGGGCTTGACAAGGCGATTGAGGCGATGAAACAGACCGGTCGCGATATGAGGTCGGAGTACCGCGAAACAGCACAAGGGGGCCTGGCCCGTTGTTGCTGACCGACGTATAATGGACGAAAAACCATCAACGAAACAGACTGCTGATGTATGAAGTCAGACGTACAACCATTCCCGCAGAAAGTGGAGGAACTCATGTTCAAACTGCATCAGATTGTGAAATTTCTGGTCCTGACCGGTTTGCTGGCCGCATTATCAGGCTGTGCAACCACGCAGATTACCTCAAGCTGGAAAGATCCCTCCTATCAGGGGCCGCCCCGCAGAACGATGGTCATCGGCATGGCAAAGCAATCGGTTAACCGGAGAGTTTTTGAGGATGAATTTGTCAGCCAGCTCAAAGCCAGGGGAACCGATGCGTTTGCCAGTTATACCATCCTGCCGGACGCATTGGAGTCGGATCATTCTGCCGTAGCAGCTGTTGTGCAGAAGCAAGGCGCTGATACGTTACTCATCAGCCGCTTGATACAACAGAAAACAAAGAGAACTTACATACCGGGCACAATTGAACCGATGCCGGGGTACTATGGCAGGTGGTCTCACTATTATGGTTTCGGTTATGATGCCATGTACACGCCCGGTTATGTAGCTGAAGAAGAGTATGCAATTGTTGAAACCAATCTGTATGACGTGAAAGGTGACAAACTGCTCTGGTCAGCCGCATCTGAAACCGAAATACATGGTTCAGATCAACAGATGATCAAATCCTTTATACAGGTAGTGGTGAACACAATGGTGGAGCAGCGAGTGCTGAGATAGAAAAAGTTGTTTGAAGGGAGTCAGTATGACAGCAGACTATCTGGTCAGGCATCTTGAGCTTGTCCATCATCCTGAAGGGGGATGGTTCCGTGAAAGCTACCGCTCGCAGGAGCAGGCTCAGGCTGATGCGTTACCGCAAAGGTTTGGAGGTGAGCGCAGCTTTGGCACTGCAATCTATTTCTTGCTGGAATCAGGTGATATTTCTGCCCTGCATCGGATAAAATCAGATGAGATCTGGCATTTTTATGCTGGAGCCCCCTTGCTGATTCACCTGATTTTCCCTGATGGAGGTTATCAGATCCTGCAGTTGGGGGCTGACCCTGCTGCTGGCCAGCAGTTCCAGGCTGTTGTACCGGCAGGCTGCTGGTTTGGCGCAGAATTATCCGGTGAGGGGTTTACGCTGGTGGGTTGCACGGTTGCGCCAGGCTTTGATTTTGCCGATTTTGAGCTTGCCAATCGGGCAGATCTGCTGAATGTGTATCCTGAACATGCCACGCTGATTACACGGATGACCCGTGCTTGATGCAGGTGTTCGCGGCAAAAACGATTCAAAATTTTACCCGTGCTCCGAAGGTGCCAGCATTGATATCGGCAACCGGCTTGTTGGCTACTGCCCTGTCCAATGAGTAGATCCGGTACTGGAAGTACAGTTCGGTGGCAAACTTCTCAAAGGCCTGTACCACGGCTGCGCCGATTGAATAGCCTTTATCTCCCGAAACAGTCATGTTCTCAGAGCGGGTGTAATCAGCGCCGAATGCGGTGTAGCCAAGTTTTGTGAAGTTCGCCAGCCAGCCCAGCTTGACATACAGATTGGTGGCGTCCTGCGGAGCATTCCGTTCACTCAGACCGCCAGAGACGGTCAGGTTCAGGCCGCTTGCGGTGTGCAGTACTGAAAAAGAACCATCGTAGATCAGGCCGGCATTGTCAATTTTTGGGTTGGATACAGCAAAGGCACCGGCTGCCTCCAGGCCATACCCTTTACCTCCCCAAATAAGAGCAAGATCAGAACGCTGACCAGAGACAAGTGAAGCGGCGATGCTGAAGCCAAACAGGCCGGGGCTGTCATAGCGCAGGCGGGACTGGCGGCTGAGACCGTCCAGATCTTTGAATGCGTCAGAAACCTTCAGGGTGGTTAGTTTACGGATGCCATTTTTTTCCCTGAACAGCATGCCGGCTGAGATGTCGGCGATATTTGCGTACTGCACCATGTCAGTCCTGGACAGGTCAACCTCTGCCGTAGTGTTGGAGGCGGTATCCCCCTTGCCGATGGAGAGCTTGCCGAAGGTCTTGCTGGCCAGCGATATCTCGGCCCAGCGCTGATTGAAGTAATCACCTGGCGCCTGATTTGTTTGTGAGACCAGCGAAGATTCATCCGGTGCTATGGCAATTTCGATCCGGGTTCCCACCGTCAGGTCATCGTTGATTCTGGCCGTTCCGACAAACCTGACCCGGCTGTTACTTGCATCGTTATCAACCGGGTAAACCTTGGTGCTGCTGCCGTCATTG
>CAXNJF010000086.1:0-6511 GCA_964202585.1 Trichlorobacter sp.
ACAACCATCCAGCGCAGGATTGAACGCAGGATGTTTGCCAACCGGATCACCACGCTGGAACAGTACGTGGCCCTGCTGGAAAAAAACAACCGGGAACTTGATGCCCTGTTCAAGGATATCCTGATCTCGGTCACCTGTTTTTTCAGGGAGCCGGACGCCTTCAAATCACTGCAGGAACAGCTGAAAAAGCTGCTGGCCACCAAGCAGGAAGGGGACACGATCCGGGTCTGGATTCCGGGCTGCGCAACCGGCGAAGAGGTCTACACCATCGCGATCCTGCTCTCGGAACTGTTGGGGGAGGAGATACACCGCTACAACCTGCAGATCTTCGGCACCGACCTGGACGGCGATGTGGCCAGTGCAGCGCGGCGCGGCTTTTACTCCGAAGCCGCCCTTGAAAAAGTAGCACCGGAGATCATCAAGAAATACTTCATCCGCAAGGGGACCATCTTCCAGGTCATCAAGCCGGTCAGAGAGCTGATCGTCTTTGCCAAACATGATCTGGTCAAGGATCCGCCTTTTTCCCATCTTGACCTGATCAGCTGCCGCAATCTGCTGATCTACTTCAATCAGCCGCTGCAGAAACGGGCGCTGTCACTGTTCCAGTTTGTACTCAACACCGGCGGCATCCTGTTTCTGGGCAAATCGGAAAGCGTGGGGGAGCTGGGGGATTATTTAACCACCATCGACCGCAAGCACAAGATCTTCCGCAAGATCAGCACCATGAAAACGATGCCGGCCAACTTTACCGCCAAGCTTGAAGAAAAGAAAACCATGCCGATGCAGGTGCAGCGTCCGCGCCAGAAAGAACAGTCTCTGGAAGACCTGCTGCTGCGGACCATGGCCAAGAGCTTCGGCTCCCCTGCAGCGATTATCAACGACCGGATGGATCTGCTGCAGCTGCATGGCGATGTTTCCACCTGGCTGCGGCTGGTGCCGGGCGAAGCGAACCTGAATATCCTGCGGATGGCCACCGACGGTATCCGGGTGGAGCTGCGCGCCCTGATTCACAAGGCTGCCCGTGAAAACAGCCGCGTCTCCGGCAAGGTGCTGGCTTCGCTGCCCAAAAGCAAAGACAACTTTGTGCGGATTACCGCAGTGCCGGTGGAAGCGGAGGGGGATCGTACCGGTCTGATGCTGGTCTGCTTTGAGCGGATACAGCAAACGAAAGCTCTTGTTGAGGCGGTGTCCGATCAGGATATGTCCCCCCGGATCATTGAGCTGGAGCAGGAACTGACCGCCAGCCGGGAACACCTGCAGACGGTGATTGAAGAGCTGGAAACCGCCAACGAGGAACTGCAGTCGGTCAATGAAGAGCTGCAGGCCTCCAATGAAGAGATGCAGTCCACCAATGAAGAGCTTGAGACCTCCAACGAAGAGCTGCAATCCACCAATGAAGAGCTGATCACCGTCAATGAAGAGCTGCAGGTCAAATCAACCGAACTGGCAGCAGCCAATGCCGATCTTGAAAATATTCAGGAAAATATCGGCTTTCCGTTGCTGGTGGTTGACCAGCAGTTACGGATCAAACGCTACAACCGGCTTGCCACCGGCATCTTCAGCCTGATGCCTGATGATATCGGCCAGATGCTCACCTCGGTCCGCACCAGGATAGCGATGCCGGAACTGCAGGAGCAGTTGCAGCAGGTACTGACCAGCGGCCAGCCCTTTGATGCCGAAATCATCCTTGATGGCCGCTACTACACCATCCATCAGGTGCCGTACCTGACTGAATCAGGCAGGATCATGGGGGTGGTGGTCACCTTTATCGACAACACCGAGATCAAGCTTGCGCAACGCCTGCTGTCCGAACGGGACGTAAGCAGCGCCCTGGCGGAACGGACCGCCAACATGGCCAGCTGGCACTGGGATATCGCCACCAATGAATTCAGCTTCAGCAGCCAGATGGCCCGCCTGCTGGGCGATGTACCCGAAAAGATGGGGGCCACCCTGATGGCCTTTATCGACCGGGTGCTGCCGGAAGACCGCGACGCGGTGCTGCACGCCTTTACCGAGAGTGTCGGCACCCTGCGGGAGTGCCGGGTCAAACACCGGATCCGCTGGCCGGATGGCTCTGTCCACCTGGTGCTGGAGGCCGGTGAGGTTTTTACCGGAGACCAGGGCAAACCGCTGCGTATGGCCGGTGTGATGCTGATGCTGGGCAGACAGGAGGGAACCAGTGACAAGGAGTGAACAAACAGCAGAGTATCTTGGCCGCCTGCCTGAAAGCGACGAGAATGACGGCCTGCTGGACGACCAGATGGACAGCTACCAGAACCGCCTGACCCATGCCCTTGAGCAATTGAGTATCCATCAGGAAGAGCTGCGTTGCCAGAACGAGGAACTGCTGGCCACCCAGGAAGAGCTGAACCGTTCCCACCGCATGTATCAGGATCTGTTTGAACGGGCGCCGCTGGCCTATCTGCTGATGGATGACCGTGGGCTGATCATGCGGGTCAACCTGCCGGGGGAGGCGCTCCTGCTGGATGACCGGGGCAGTCTGATCAACCGTCCTTTTGAACGGTTCCTGCACCCCGATGACCAACCGGGATTCATTGACTTTATCCATCTGGTCAGCCGTTCGGAAGGGATCTGCACCTTTGAGTGCCGCCTGCTGCAACGTGGTTCCCAGACCAGAAATCTCGTGGTTGAGGCGGCCCGCTTTACCGATGAAGAAAACGGTCTGGCCAGCATCAGGATGAGCCTGCTGGACACCACTGAACTGTGGCAGGCCCGCGACACGATGGAAGAATCCCGCAGGATTGCCGAGCAGGCATCCCGTGCCAAGAGCGAGTTTCTGGCCGTGATGAGCCACGAGGTACGCACACCGCTGAATGCCATTATCGGTGTTAACAACCTGCTGGCCGACAGCCCGCTTTCGGATGCGCAACTGGAGATGCTGAACAATTCACAAAACGCCGCACGCTCGCTGTTACATCTGCTGGAAGATATCCTTGATTTCTCACGGCTTGAATCCCGTGCCATGCAGATTGAACAACAGCCCTTTGACCTGCATGCCCTGCTGCGGCGCAATACGGGACTCTACCGCTACATGGCTGACAAAAAGGGGTTATTGCTGACCCTGACCATTGACGAGACCTTGCCCAATGTTTTTCTGGGGGCAGCCGACAGGATCAATCAGGTCATCAGCAACCTGCTCAACAACGCCATCAAGTATACCCTGCAGGGAGCGGTCAGCCTGAGCGCCATCCGGTTGCCGGACATCCCGGCCCGTGCTGATCTGGTGGGAATCTGTCTGATGGTGCGGGATACCGGCATCGGCATCCCCCCTGACAGGCAGGAATTGATTTTTGAGATGTTTACCCAATTGGACAGTTCCAGTTCCAGAAGCTATGAAGGGGTGGGCTTGGGCTTGACCATCTGCAAACAACTGGTGGAGATGATGGGGGGCAGTATCAGCGTGGTCAGCCTGCCCGGTATCGGTTCAACCTTTTCAGTGCGGCTCTTTCTGCCGCAAGCCACCCTGCTGGCAGCGGAACAAAGCTGTCCGTTTGACCGTATCATCTGCCCTTTGCCGGCACGGCGCTATTCCCTCTCGGTGCTGCTGGCCGATGATAACGAGATCAACCGGAGGATACAATCGGCATTGCTGGAGCGGCTGGGATTTCAGGTCACCACAGCCTCTGATGGAAGCGAACTGGTTCGCGGGGCAGCCCGTAGCCGCTATGACCTGATTCTGACCGACATCTCCATGCCGGTCATGGATGGCGTCACCGCCACCAGAGCCATCCGGGCACTGCCGGAAAAGGAGTTGAGCCGCGTACCGATCATTGCCCTGACCGCACACGCCGTCAAGGGGGATCGGGAACGGTTCATGTCCGCCGGTCTGGACGGCTACCTGACCAAACCGCTGAACCTGCAGGATCTGGTGGGGCTGGTGGATCAGCTGTTCCCGGATGCGTCATTACCGCAACCGATCCTGACCCCCCCGGTGGAGCTGACTCAGGCGGTGCCGCTGAAGGAGATACCGGAAGGGGTGCTGAACATCGCCTATATCAGGGACAACTACCTGAGCCTGGGCTGCCGGGAACTGCTGCGGGAGGTAACCCAGGCCTTCTGTGCAGCCGGACCAAAGCATCTTGAAGCCCTGCGCCGGCTGGATGACGAGAACAACCTGACGGAAATTGCAAAAGAAGCCCATACCTTAAAAGGGCTTTCCGGCACGGTAGGGGCACAGCAGATCCATGCCCTTGCAGCGGCATTGACGGAGGCGGCACGAAAAGGGATCGCCCAAAACAATCACCAGCTGATCCTTGCGCTTGAACAGGAATTTGAAACCTATCATCAGGCGATCACCACCTATCTGGATCGGCTGTAATTGAACAGGATCAACCATGCAGACAGCTTTCACACTCCTTGAAAATGCACTGAACGCCACAGCCGCCCATGTTGCCATTCTTGATGCTGATGGCACAATACGCTATGCGAATCAGGCCTGGACCTCGTTCTGCCTGTTAAACGGAGGAGCGGAGAAAAACTGTGGCGTCGGTGCAAACTACCTAGCCACCTGCGAACAGGTTTGCGGTGAACCGAAAAGGGAGGCGAATACCGTCTTCCACGGTATCCGTACCGTTCTGCAGGGTGATCTGCCGGATTTTCGCCTTGATTACGCCTGCCACAGCCCCTTTGAGCACCGCTGGTTTCAGCTGCGCGCCTGCGGATTCATGCATCAGCATGAACGCTACGCCATTGTGATCCATGAAAACGTAACCGCGCTGAAACTGCATGAACAGAAAATCCAGTTCTGCCATCAGCGTTTCCAGGATGTGGTCTCAGCTGCAGGAGAGTATATCTGGGAGGTGGACCCCAAGGGAAACTTCACCTACCTTTCAGAAATGATCACTCCGATCGCCGGTTACACCCCGGAAGAACTGCTGGGCAGTTCCGCCTTTGACCTGATCCCCCCCGACGAATCCCGCAGGGTACGCGCCGCATTTTTACAGCTTGCCGAAGACCGCGCCAGCTTCCGTAACCGGACCAACCGGATGCTTGCCAAAAACGGTTCCGAGGTTATCATCCAGACATCAGGCGTACCGGTTATCAGTCCGGCCGGAGAGCTGCAGGGATACCGGGGCGCCAACCTGGACATTACCGAACACCGGCGTGCCCTTGAAAAGATCGAGCGACTGGCCCACTATGACCACCTGACCGGTCTGCCAAACCGGATCAAGTCGTTCGAACTTATTGATCAGGCCCTGGTCGGCATATCAGCAGACAGCTTCAGCACCGTTGCCATTTTTTCCGTTGATATCGATTTTTTCAACACCATCAACGAATCCCTGGGGCATGACGCCGGCAACTGTTTTCTGGTGCAGACCGCACGGCGACTTGAGCAGGTCATCAACGCACGCGGCGCCATCTCCCGCTTTGGCAATGATAAATTTATCGTGATGATTGAAACACTTGAAGAATGGGAGTATCTGGCTGACCTGGGGCAACAGATGCTGGCCGCTGTAGCAGAACCGGTCATGCACAACGGGCAGGAGATCTGCCTGACCGCCAGTATCGGCATCGCCTGCTCTCCCCAGGACAGTCTGGAACGGGATGAACTGCTGGGATTTGCTGATATGGCGCTGCGGCTTGCCCGGCGCCAGGGACGCAATCAGATCGCTTTTTTCAGGCCGATACTTGCAGAACGCAGCCATGCCCTGCTGAACATGGAAGGCAGACTGCGGCGTGCCACTGACCGGGGCGATTTCAGTATGGTCTATCAACCCCAGTACCATGCCAAAAGCGGTGCTATCATCGGTATGGAATCGCTCCTGCGCTGGCACGATGCAGACCTCGGGCAGGTACCGCCAGGCGAATTCATCCCCCTTGCCGAAGAACGGGGGCTGATCGTCCCGATCGGTGAATGGGTAATGGAGCAGACCTGTCAGCAGATCAAGCAGTGGGAAACAGCCGGACTGCTCAAGGTGCCGGTTGCCATCAACATATCTCCGATGCAGTTCCGCTACCCCGGTTTTCTCAAGCACCTGAAGCGGCAGTTCAGCAACTGCTGCAGCGACCTCGGCCTGGTAGAACTGGAAATAACCGAAAGCTGTCTGCTGGATGACGGTGACAACCGTGCCCACACCACCCTCCGGTTGTTGAAAGAGATGGGGTTCAAGCTTGCGGTTGATGATTTTGGCACCGGCTATTCATCGCTCAGTAACCTGCAGCACTTGCCGATAGACCGCTTGAAGATCGACCGCTCCTTTGTTTCCGGACTACCGGACAGTTCCAGCGCTGCCGGTCTGGTCAATGCAATCATCGCCATGGGCAAGGCGCTGGGGCTTGAGCTGATTGCCGAAGGGGTTGAAACCAAAGAACAGCTGATCTTCCTGACCACCCTCAACTGTCTGCAGATTCAGGGCTACTATTTCAACCGCCCCCTTACTGTGCAGGCTATTACTGAGCTGCTTGCAGCATGATCCAGAAACTGCATGAAAAGGGATCGCCCGGAACAATCACCAGCTTGCGGTTAAAAAGGAAACAGCGGCGGATACGT
>CAXNJF010000087.1:0-6503 GCA_964202585.1 Trichlorobacter sp.
CAGACTGAAGAACAGCGCTTACTGGCACTGCTTGAGCAGCAGCGGAAGCAGGATGAGTTGCTGATGGTGGTGCGCCAACAGCATGAAGCGGCAACAGTACAGCTTGCTACGACAGAACAGGATGCGCGCCTGCGCCGGGATGACCGCGAAACCGTCCGGCAGGCTCACGCCGACCTCTCTCTGAAAGTTTCTTCACTGGCGCTGCAACACGAACATCTTGAGCAATCGTTGCACGACCGCCATCGCCTGACCCTGGCCGAAGCCGGTGAAAAAGTTGGTAACCGCACCCTGGATGAAGTTGCCGCCAGAACCCGGCAAACCGACCTTGAGCGAATGATCGATGAACTGGGTGAAGTTAACCTGATGGCGATTGAGGAGTATGCGGGCATGGAGCAGCGCTACGACTTTCTGGCCGCGCAGAAGGCTGATCTCGAAGAATCGTTGCACGATCTGCAGCAGGCGATCCATCGCATTAACCGCACCACCCGCAAACGGTTTCTGGAAACCTTTACCCTGATCAATGATAAATTTCAGGAAGTTTTTCCCCGCCTGTTCTGTGGCGGCCGGGCAGAGCTGAAGCTGACCGATGAACAGGACCTGCTGGAGACCGGCATCGAGATTAGCGTACAACCTCCCGGTAAAAAACTGGCCAACGTCATGCTCCTCTCCGGTGGCGAAAAAGCTCTGACCGCTGTTGCGCTGATCTTCTCGATCTTCCTGATCAAACCGACTCCGTTCTGCCTGCTGGATGAGGTGGATGCACCGCTGGATGATGCCAATATCGGCCGTTTCAACGAGATGGTCCGGGAAATGAGCGCCATATCCCAGTTCATTATTATCACCCACAATAAAGCCACCATGGCGGTTGCCGATACGCTCTACGGCATAACCATGGAGGAACCGGGAGCATCACGGCTGGTATCAGTACGATTGCATTAAGCCGAACCGGTTTTTGAAATTGCGTTGAGGGGGCTGTTCTGGTATGTAGTGTGATTATTTCCTGTGTATCTGCAAGGAGTTTTCAATGCCGTTTCATACTATATTGAAAGATCTGGTGGATACGGTACCCCATGCGGTTGGTGCCATTCTGGTTGATTGGGAAGGAGAAGCCGTGCAGGAGTACTGTCACTGCGACTCCTACGACATCCGCTTTGTCGCTGCCCACAAAGGCATTGTGCTGTCCCGGTTGCGTGAAACTCACGCAAGCAACCAGGGGGGTGAGATCGAGGATGTGGTGGTGACCTCGGAACGCCAGGTCCTTCTGATAGGGGTGGTAGACCCGGACTACTCTCTGGTTCTGCAGGCCGGTAGAGACTGTCCGGTTGGCCTTGCCCGCTATCACTTCAGAGTTACAATTGAGCAGTTGAAGAAGGAGCTTTGATGTCAGAAGAGCGTAAAGGTTTTCTGAGGGGCATGCTTGAGCGGGTCACTGGAACCGCCCCCCAGGAACCTGCAGAGCCACAACCGTCTGCTGATGATACGGTAAAGAAGCCGGGCCTGTTTGATCGCTTGAAAGCCGGTCTGAAAAAGACCACCGACGGACTGGTTGGCCGGATTGATGCCCTCGTGCTCGGAAAAAAAGAGATTGATGCCGATACGTTGGAGGAGCTTGAGGAGATTCTGATCACCTCCGATATCGGAGTCAAAACTACGGTAGAGCTGATTCGCAGCTTGGAGCAACGTCTTTCCCGGAATGAACTGAAGGATGGTGCGGCCCTGCGTGGGGCGCTCAAAGAGGAGCTATTGAACCGGCTGCTGGTTCACCACACACTCCTGCACACCGGACACGCTGCTCCGTTCACCATCTTGGTAGTCGGCGTCAATGGCGTTGGCAAGACCACTACCATCGGCAAACTGGCTGCCAGGTATGCCGCTGAAGGTAAAAAAGTACTGCTGGCTGCCGGAGATACGTTCCGGGCTGCAGCTGCAGAACAGCTTGAAATCTGGGGGGAACGGGCCGGTGTGGCCGTTATCCGTCACCAGGAGGGAGCTGACCCGTCTGCAGTTGCCTTTGATGCCTGCAAGGCAGCCGTAAGTCGCGGCACTGAAATACTGATTATTGACACTGCCGGACGACTCCACACCAAGACAAATCTGATGGAGGAGATGAAAAAGATTCACCGGGTCATTGGCCGCGAAATTCCGGGCGCCCCCCATGAAACATTGCTGGTGCTGGATGGCGCAACCGGCCAGAATGCCCTCTCACAGGCCAGGATCTTCAAGGAATCTGCCGGCGTGACCGGCATAGCACTCACCAAGCTGGACGGTACTGCCAAAGGAGGGATTGTTGTGGCGGTTTCACACGAGTTCGGATTGCCGGTCCGCTTCATCGGGGTAGGTGAAGGCGTTGATGACCTTCGGGAATTTGACCCCAACGAGTTTGTAGATGCCCTCTTCCAGACCCCATAGCCATCGCAGACAAGAACCGCCTGCTCAAATGGGGCTTGACTTTATTCAGGAAAATCAATACATTATTGCACCCTCAGAAGGAGGTCAACCCGTGGAATCAGAACTTTTTGAAAGACTTGAAGAAAAAATCAACAACCTGTTGAGCAACTATGCGGCGCTCAAGGAAGAAAACCGGAATCTGCTGGAAGAAAAAAATCGCCTGCAGCAGGAACGTGAAGGCCTTAAAGGTCGTATAGATACTATATTGAGTAGACTTGAAGGTGTGTAAGGTATGACAAAGGCTCATCTGGTTACGGTACTGGGTCGCGAGATCCCGGTCCGCAGCTCCACCCCGGAAGAAAAGGTGCGGGAGATTGAAGCCTTTGTAAATACACGGATTGAAGGTATACGCAGCAGGATGGCCGCAGCCGACCCCCAGTTATTGCTGACTCTGGCTTTTTTAAACCTTGCAGAGTCTTATCTTGACCTGCAAAGTCGGCAGAACAGTTCCGGCGCAGTGGACACAAGACTTGCCAGTATACTCGAGCGGCTTGACAAGGCACTGTAAGCACCCGGTCTCTTCAGGGAGACTTGATATATATACCAACGCATTAATTCAATGTAATCGTTCAGGTTCAGTGATTCTATCTCCGTTCTGATACCTGGACTGGCTTATATATCCCCAACATGAAAGGAGTCTCCGGTAACCGTACAAACCGGTAGTACCAGAGTTCTCTTCATCCTCCCTGCAGCAGCCTTCCCTGTCCACAGGTAACATCCTGTTTATGTGTGTTTTTTGGGGTTCACCATGACCAAAGATGCCTTGCGGCGTGAGCTGCTGACGCGCCGACGTGGTATAGATCAAGCTGCCTGTCAGTTCGCCGGAACAGCAGCCCAACGACGCTTGGCCAGCCTTGATGCTTTTCGCACGGCAGCCTGTATCGCTCTGTATGCTCCGGTCCAGAACGAAATTGACACCGGGCTTCTGTTTTTGGAAGCACGATCTAGCGGCAAACGGGTACTGTATCCGGTAGTCTGTGAAGACACCCTGCAATTCAGAGAGGTTACTGAACGAGAGCAGTTAACCGCCGGAGCTTTTGGTATTCTTGAACCCTGCGAAATTGGAGAGATCAACGGACCTGCAGCAGCTGACCTGATCGTTGTACCGGGATTGGCGTTTGACCTGCAGGGACACCGGATAGGCTTTGGCAAGGGGTATTATGACCGCTACTTAAGCCAGCTTTCAAGCCCGGCTATTCTGGTAGGCCTCTGTCATGATTTTCAGCTGTTAGAAACGATTCCCTGCGAAGAGCATGATGTCAGAATGCAGTATCTTGTTACCGAGAAACACCTGATTATTCCAACAGGAGAAACGAGCAGGAACCGGCTGCAAGCCGGATTAACATAGAGAGAAGGAGGCGGTATTATGATAACCAGTATCGTCATGGCGTTGGTGATCGTTGCGGTCGCCGGCGTGGCGTATGTAGCAGGCAACCGTTTTGGACGTAAAAGCACGGAAGGGCTCGTGGCGCAGGCCGAAGAACTGGCAGCACGGGTACTTGAAGATGCCAAGCGTGAGGCAGACAACATTGCAAAAGAAGCAGAACTGAAGGCAAAAGATGCTGCCCTTGTAGCAAAGGAATCAGCTGAAGGTGAATTAAAAGAGAAAAAGCGAGAGATTCAATCACAGGAAAAACGGATTCAACAGAAGGAAGAACATCTGGACAAGAAGTCTGTCCTGGTTGACCAAAAAGAGATGGATCTGCTGAAAAAAGAGCAGACAGTATCTGTAAAAGAGCAAGCCCTGGCAGCCAAAGAAGAGGAATTGGCCAAGGCAACCGGTGAACAACGGGCAAAACTGGAACAAATCTCCGGCATGACCGCAGAGGAAGCCAAAAACAGCCTGATTGAAGCGATGGAAAGCGAGGCTCGCCATGACGGAGCCAAGCGGATCAAGCAGATTGAAGAAGAAACCAAGGAAACCGCTGACAAGAAATCCAAAGAGATCATCGCATCGGCCATCCAGCGGTATGCCGGTGAATATGTCTCTGAAAAGTGTGTTTCAGTCGTCCCGCTGCCATCTGATGAGATGAAGGGCAGGATTATCGGCCGTGAAGGGCGTAACATTCGTGCGCTTGAAGCAGCCACCGGCATCGACCTGATTATTGACGACACTCCGGAAGCGGTCATCCTGTCCGGTTTCAACCCGGTACGACGTGAAGTTGCCCGTCTGTCACTGGAAAAACTGCTGGCCGACGGACGTATCCATCCTGGCCGGATTGAAGAGGTCGTTGCCAAATCAGAAGAGGAAGTGGAAAAATCGATTAAAGAAGCTGGCGAGCAGGCAGCCTTTGACCTGGGGGTTCACGGTATCCATCCGGAAGTCCTCAAACTGATCGGTCGTCTCAAGTACCGCACCTCTTACACCCAGAACGTCTATCAGCACTCCCTTGAGGTTGCTTTCCTGTGCGGCATAATGGCGGCCGAACTGGGGATCAACGTCAAGCAGGCCAAGCGGGCCGGTCTGTTGCATGACCTGGGCAAGGCGGTAGACCATGAGGTTGAAGGGTCCCATGCCGTAATCGGTGCCGATATTGCCCGTAAATACGGCGAATCTTCCAAAATTGTGCATGCCATTGCAGCCCACCATGAGGATGAAAAACCGTCCACAATCCTGGCGGTGCTGGTCCAGGCAGCCGATGCCTTGTCCGGTGCCCGCCCCGGTGCCCGCCGTGAGATGATGGAATCATACGTCAAGCGGTTGGAAGACTTGGAACGGATCGCCACCTCCTTTAACGGGGTCAGCGGTTCCTTTGCCATTCAGGCCGGACGTGAGATCCGGGTGATGGTGTCCAGCGAGACGGTCAGCGATGACCAATCTGTCCTGCTGGCACGGGACATCGCCAAGAAGATCGAGAGTGAAATGACCTACCCCGGCATGATCAAGGTGAATGTGATCCGGGAAACACGGGCAACCGAGTACGCCCGCTAAATGTCAGTACGCATTCTTTTCATAGGGGATATCGTCGGTAGCCCCGGACGGACAGCCATCAGCCGGGAACTGCACCGGCTGGTGGATCGTCACGCCGTGGATCTGGTGATTGCCAACGGCGAAAACGCTGCCGGTGGGTTCGGTATCACTCCGGATACGGCAGCAGAGCTGTATCGTCACGGGATCAGTCTTCTGACCAGCGGTAACCATATCTGGGACAAGAAAGACAACAGCGGCTTTCTGGATCGTGAAGAGCGGATCATCCGGCCACTGAACTACCCTCCCGGAACGCCAGGCCGAGGTTCAACTGTCGTGGAAACCCCGGCCGGAATCAAGGTCGGGGTTCTGAATCTGGAAGGCCGGGTTTACATGAAAAACCTGGACTGTCCCTTCCGCTGCGCTGATCTGGAGCTGGAGCAGCTACGGAAAGAAACTCCGGTTATTCTGGTTGATTTTCACGCTGAAACCACTTCCGAAAAATCATCCCTTGGCTGGTATCTGGATGGTCGGGCCTCAGCTGTCGTTGGCACCCATACCCATGTTCAGACCGCTGATGAGCGGATTCTTCCGAACGGCACCGCCTACATCACCGATGTGGGCATGACCGGCTCATTTGATTCAGTGATCGGGGTGGATAAAGGACAGGCGATTCAGCGCTTTCTGACCCAACAGTCGGTCAAGTTCGACATCCCCAAGAAAGATCTGCGGATCAATGCCGTGGTGCTCGGGATAGAGACCAAAACAGGTAAAGCAGTCAGTATTGAGCGGATCAATGCTGCATGTTGAGAATAGAAGGAGTTTGAAATGAGTAGAACCGTTGCCGAACAGATCGCCGTCATAAAGCGCGGTTGTGTAGAACTGCTGATCCAGAAAGAACTGGAAGACAAGCTGGCCACAGGCCGCCCCCTGATCATTAAAGCCGGTTTTGATCCAACCGCGCCTGACCTGCACCTGGGGCACACCGTACTGATTCAGAAGCTTCGCCAGTTTCAGCAGTTAGGGCATGATGTCCACTTTTTGATCGGAGACTTTACCGGCATGATCGGCGACCCCACCGGCAAGTCAGAAACCCGCAAGGTACTGACCCGCGAGGATGTCCTGCGTAACGCCGAGACTTACAAAG
>CAXNJF010000088.1:0-6492 GCA_964202585.1 Trichlorobacter sp.
TGGCAACCACGGTATGGCGCATCTGGGAAAGGTCATCACCAAATTTTTCCGGCTTGTGAATCCGCAGAAATGAGGTTGCTGGTGGACGCAGGAATTGAAATTGTTCAACGCCGTAGGTTTCCTGAAGGGTTTTGAAGCCTGGCAGAAACAGTTCTGAAAGCACCTTGCGGTCGCCGGTATCAAACTTTTCCTTCACCAGCGGAATCCCTGCGATAAGTGCGCTCATGGTTTCTGCATTGTTGCTTTCTGAAGCGATGCTGTTGGTGAGGGACTTGAAATGGGCGTCCAGCGCGTTCCGTTCCGCATCCTGGATCAGCCGCGACATACTGCTGACATTGCTGACCACCAGCAGGGTGCAGACAATCAGCGTAGAGGCCACCATGGCCACCATGATTTTCGCCCAAAGTTTCATTTTCTTGAACATTACGACCTCGCTTCTTTACTGATTTGAAAGGGATATGCCGTGATTCCCGAGTAAACAGATTGTATTGGCGTGTAGCAGAAATGCTCAAAAATGTCCAACGCTATCCGGCATTCAGTCCTCTGACCTGTGCCGTGAATGTGGTGGTCAGGTGCGCTTTCCATCGAAAGGATCAGCGTCCCCGCTTCTCCGGCTTCTCAATCCCGTGTTTATCTATACGATATTGTAACGTTTTATAGGTGAGCCCCAGGATCGGCGCGGCCTTGCCGATCACCCAGTCAGCACGCTCCATGGCCTTCACTATCAGGGCCCGCTCCATCTCTTCAAAGTTGATCCCGTCCGGAGGCAGTTCAAACGGCACTACTCCCTCATGGCTCCCTTCTGCGGTGATCTCTGCAGGAAGATCGTCAGGCTGAATGATGGTTCCCTCAGCCATGAGAACTGCGCGTTCGATAACGGACTCTAGCTGGCGGACGTTGCCGGGCCAGGTGTAGTTCATCAGTAGTTTCAGAGCTGATTTTGCGATACCTTCTACCTGAATACCGGTCGCTTCGCGGTACTTGGTGACAAAGAATTCGGCCAGGGTGGCAATATCACCACCCCGTTCGCGCAAAGGCGGCAGAGTGATCCTGATTACATTCAGGCGATAGAACAGGTCTTCCCTGAAGGCGCCCCGTTTGATCTCCTGTTCCAGATCGCGGTTGGTGGCGGAGACTATCCGTACATCAAGCGACAGGTTAATCTTGCCCCCTACCCGGCGGATCTCTTTTTCCTGTATGGCCCGCAGCAGTTTGGCCTGCATGGAGACGTTCATCTCGCCGATTTCGTCCAGAAAAACCGTGCCGCCGTTGGCAGCCTCCAGGATGCCGATCTCTCTGGCGCTGGCGCCGGTGAAGCTCCCTTTTTCGTGGCCGAACAGTTCGCTCTCGATCAGGGTTTCCGGAATGGCTGCGCAGTTGATGGCCATGAACGGCTGGTCTTTACGGGCAGAACGATCGTGGATCGCCCTGGCCACCAGCTCTTTACCGGTGCCTGATTCTCCGTAAACCAGCACGGTGGAACTGGTGGCAGCTATTTTGGTGACGATCCGGTAAACTTCTTTCATCTTGGGGTGCTCACCGATAATTGAGGGGATACGTTCGATCTCGGCAACCCGTTTCTGCAGCACCCTGTTTTCACGCACCAGGGTAATCCGTTCAAAGGCACGTTTCAGGGTTAGCAGCAGATTTTCCCGCTCCAACGGTTTTTCAAGGTAGTCAAAAGCACCTCGCTTCATTGCTCCAACTGCAGAATCAACGCTGCCGTGAGCGGTCATCATGATTATGCACTGTTGCGGATCATCAGCCATTACCTGTTCCAGCAGGTCCAGGCCGGTCTGCCCCTGCATCTTCAGGTCGGTCAGGATCAGGTCAAATTCCTGTCTGGCAAGCCGTTCCAGCGCTTCAGGTACGCCTGGTACATCGATGGTTTCGTACCCTTCCTTGCGCAGGATTATGGTCAGGATTTCGCGCTGACTCTTTTCATCATCGACAATCAGGATGCTACCGTTCATACTTTTCCTTCCTCCATCGGCAGACGTACGGTAAAGGTTGTTCCCGCACCGGGACTGCTGGTCACCTGAATCTCACCGTCATGTTCCTTTATAATCCGTTCGGTAATGGCCAGCCCCAGGCCGATCCCCACATCCTTGGTGGTAAAGTAGGGTTGAAAGACTTTATCAAGATCCTCTTCAGCAATCCCGGTGCCCTGGTCGGTAAAGGTCAGTCTTACCCAATCAGGCTTTTCAGGATCAACCTCAGCGCCCAGAACGATCTTCCCCCCGCCGGGCATCGCCTGGGCGGCATTCGTCAAAAAATTGGTGATGCAGTTTCTCATCAACTCGGGGTCAAGATAGAGATCAGGCAGATCGGGAGCGATCCGGACCACCACCTCTGCCCCCTGTTCTGCCAGCTTGTCCTGCACCACAGGCAGGATACGCTCAAGCAGGGTAATGTAATGAATGGAGCTCTTGCGCACCTTGAGCGGACGGCCATAGTTCATAAAATTGACCACCATGTAGTTGGCCCGCCGCACCTCTTCGCGGATCTTGTCGGCAACCTCGGTCATCTCTGTGGCCCGTGCCGGACACTGAACCAGCATCTCTGCTCTCAGATGATCAATTGCCAGACTGATGTAGTTCAGCGGATTTCTGATTTCATGGGCGATACCGGCAGCCAGCTGCCCCACCCTGGAGAGATGCTCTGCCTCGTAGAGCCTTTTCTCCAGCGCTTCACGCTCTCGCAGTTTCTCGACCATCTCGTTGAAGGCTTCGGCCAGTTCGCCGATTTCATCGGTACTCTCAACCTGAATCGTTACCGACAGGTCACCGGCCGAAACTTTTTTGAAATCTTCAGCCAAACGGTGAATCGGCGCGGTGTAGCGCCTGGCCAGATAGATCGTAAAGGCGATCCCGACGGTGAAAACCATGGCTGTAGCTGCCAGGCGCTTGATAAAGTTTGAATGCTGGATGTTCTGAATGTTGTCCAGCAGCATATTTACCTGAACATAGCCAAGGTGTTCGTCTCCTACAATGACCGGAACCACCACATCGTATGGCTTTTGCGAGAGGATCGTGCCCCCTTCCGCTTTTTTCGGAGCAGACCTGACCCCTTTCTCAAGTTTTTTCAGGTCTTTAAGCTTGCCGATCTTTTCCGGATTGGTTGAATCAATGATCTCCCCTTCGCTGTTAATAATATTGATTTCATTAATCCCCTTCTGGCGGGCGCTATCCAGATACTCTGTCAGTCGTGAGGTTTCCGTCTGCGAGGTAAGATCCGCAATACTCAGCTGTACCGCTTTTGATATCTCCTGCGAGCTCTCCTGAATCTCGTGTACCAGTGCGGTCTGAGAAAACTGGTTCAGACTGAAGAGGGTGATCACAGCAAGGATCAGCAGGGACAGCATAATCAGGATTAATTTTGCATTCAGTTTCATGCGGTAGCCTTAAGATCGTTTTTTTACAGCGCAAAAGAGTATCAGCAAACCGTCCGGCTTGCAAATCCAAAGCATTGACAGATCAGGCTGTGCAGTGTAGAACTGCACAATGTCCAGAAAACAAACAAAACACATTGTTATTAGCTGCTTGTGTCTGTTTGGCTGTCTTTATATGACCGCTTGCACCAGCCATATAGCACGTTCAAATCTGCCATTGGTTACCAACGATTCCTGCGGCGAGCAGGTCAAGGTCGTGACGGTGCCTCTTCCGGTCATCGCCTCCTCGCCGAACGAAGGGGTTACCTATGGAGCCCTGTCAGCCTTCCTGATTCATAATCAGAAGGACGAGATCCATTCCCTGCTGGCTCCCCAGATCAACCGTAACCAGTATTTTGGTATTACCGGCTCAATCTACGGGTCTGTCAACCCGTCTCCCGAGCAAAATATCGAATTTAACCTTTCTCAGTCAGAGAAAAGAAATTTTGATTACGAAGCCAGAATCCGGGATATCAGCCTGATGAAGGGTGATCTGGAACTGAAAGGTTTTTTTGGCTGGTTTGCCGACGGCTCTTCCCGTTTTTTCGGCTTTCAGGCAAACTCATCGGCTGAACAGGAGACCAACTACACCAACCGGGAGATTACCTACAACCTCTCTGCAACCTGGTTTCTGGGGCGGCGTTACTATCTTGAGCTGGGGCACCGTTTCCGGTCAGTCGGGATCGGCAAGGGGGCCATTACTTCGGTACCGTCCATAACTGACAGATTCACTCCCCAACAGGTGCCGGGAATCAATGGCTTCACTACCAGCGCCCCCCGCATCTCGCTGATTTACAGCAGCTACGACAACAAGACCCTCCCCACCTATGGCGGCTATGCCCGGATTACCTTTGAGCCAACCCTTAAAGCGTTGGGAGGCGCCGAAAATTACCGGCATTACGAGGTTGAGCTGAAGGGGTATGTCCCCCATGATGATGAAAAGCGTTTCATCTCGGTCTTCAGACTGATGTATAACCAGACGCTTGGAGATACAAACAACAAAAAAGTTCCGTTTCTTGAGCAAAGTATTCTAGGGGGGGAAAATACCCTGCGGGGGTACGGCAGAAACCGTTTTATCGACAACAGCTTTCTGCTCCTGAACATTGAGGAACGGATCCGTTTGTTCCGCTGGGAAATTTTTAATGTCACTGCTGACTGGGAGGTGGCGCCGTTCATTGACCTTGGTGCGGTGATGGAGAGCTTTGCCAAGGCCAATACCAACAGTTTTGAATTTAACCCCGGCATCGGCTTCAGGGCAACCGTGCGTCCCAATATTGTTGGCAGGGTCGATATCGGGATCGGGAAAGACGGCCCGGCGGTGTATGTCGGGCTGGGGTACCCGTTTTAACCCTCGCCTTTTTGTCCCCCCTGCAGTTTTGCCAGCTCGGCGTAGCGTCCGCCGAGCTGTAACAGTTCCGCCGGTGAGCCCTGCTCTACAATTTCCCCCTCATCCAGAACCAGCACCCGTTGGCAGTCCCGAAAGGCTGACAGGCGCTGGGAGACCAGCAGCACCGTTTTCCCCTGCCATCCTTCTGCCAGCGCTCCCAGAATCTCATCCTCTCGCCCGGCATCAACTGAAGCCAGCGGGTCATCCAGCAGCAGCAGTTGCGGCTTCCGTACCAGGGCCCGGGCCAGGGCAACCCGCTGACGTTGACCACCGGAGAGCGCTACCCCCCGTTCTCCCACTACCGTGTCAAGTCCGGCGCCAAACCCGCCCAGATCGGTCGTGAGTCCGGCCTGTTCTGTCGCCACAGCAACCGAACCATCGCCACCGTAGGCTACATTCTCTGCAATGCTTCGTGAAAAAAGTACGGTTTCCTGGGGTACGTAGCCGATCAGTCTCCGCAGTGAGGCAAGTTTCAAATGATTGATATCGTGACCGCTCACAAAAAACATCCCGTCAGCCAGCGGCAGCAGGCGGGGGATCAGCCTCAGCAGGGTTGATTTACCACTGCCCACCGGGCCGGTGATCCCGAGCCGCTCACCAGCAGCAACCTTGAAGGATACGTTCTTCAGAACAGATCGTTCACCGTAGTTGAAACAGATTCCACGGGCTTCAATCCCTTGACCAATGTCGGTGATCGATTGTGCAGCCTGCCTCTCCTCAACAGCAGGAGTTTCGTGCAACACTTCATTCAGGCGGGCCATAGAGGCTGCTCCGCGTTGGGCCAACGTCAATATCCAGCCCAGTACAGCGGTCGGCCAGGCAAGAAGCGCCAGATAGCCGGAAAATGCAACAAATTCACCCAGGCTGATCTGTCCGGTAATCACCTGCCGCCCCCCCAGATACAGTACCGCCAGGGTACCGGCCCCGGTGGCCAGCGCCATGATCGGCATCACCATTCCCCGCAACCGGGCCAACTCCAGATTCTTTGCAAGACACTGTCCTGATGCGGCATCAAATTGTCCGCCAACAGAGGTTTCCCTGCAATAGCTCTTGATCAGCCGGATCGCTCCGACCGACTCCTCCGTCAGGCTGGAAAGCCGCGCCAGTTCTTCCTGAGCTTGTCGGGAAATCGTAAAAATCCTGCTGCTCATCATTCTGACCGCAAGCACCATTAGCGGCAAGGGAGCCACCGCCGCCAGGGTCAGCCAGGGATTGATCAGGATCATCAGCCAGAGGGCTGCCAGGTACAGCACGAACGTATTCAGGATACTCATGGAACCGAATCCGGCCAGCATCCGCACATTGGTCAGGTCATTGGCAAACCGGGAGAGGATGTCCCCGGTCCGTTCACGGGAGAAAAAACCGGTGTCAAGGGTCATTAAACGGGAAAAAAGTGCCTCACGGATCTGAAACTCGAGCATCCTGGCTGCATTGAGGATAACGGTACGTGAGAAGATACGGACTAACGCGTATCCGACAGAAATCAGCGCGATCAGCCCTGCCGCCGTGGAAGCTGGGACAACAGACTTTTCAGGATGTTGTAATCCGTCGATAACCAGTTTTAACAACCAGGGGACCAGCAGGGCGCAACCATTGGTGATGACCAGCAGAAAGGCTCCGACAGCATAACGCCAGCGGAGCCCGTCCAGAAATGGTATGAGGGTTTTCAGTTGTT
>CAXNJF010000089.1:0-6456 GCA_964202585.1 Trichlorobacter sp.
GGTAACAAGGGGTATGTGGATGATTCAAAGATCCTTGATCTGCCGGGAGTCCGGCAGACCATTCATGTTTCCAAGCCGTACAAGTTAGTCTCAAGGGATTTTCATCCGGATAACACGATTGTTGATGTGACCGGGGTAAAGATCGGTGAAGGGCAGCGGGCGGTGGTGGTGGCTGGCCCCTGCGCCGTGGAGAGTGAAGAGCAGATCCTGAAGACTGCTCATTTTGTCAAGCAGGCCGGAGCTGATCTGTTACGGGGGGGCGCATTCAAGCCCCGCACCGGTCCCCATACTTTTCAGGGGATGCGCGAAGAGGGGCTGAAGTTGTTGGCCAAGGCCCGTGAGGCCACCGGTTTGCCGATTGTAACCGAGGTGATGAGCCCGGATAACGTGGGATTGGTGGCAGAGTTTGCCGACCTACTGCAGGTGGGTGCTCGCAATATGCAGAACTTTGACCTGCTGCGTGAACTTGGCAAGATCCGTAAGCCGGTTCTGTTGAAGCGTGGTATGAGTGCCACCATCGAAGAGTTTCTTGCAGCAGCAGAATACATTCTGGCTGAAGGCAACGAACAGGTGATCCTTTGCGAGCGAGGGATACGTACCTTTGAGACCGCCACCCGCAATACGCTGGACCTTGCCATGGTGCCGCTGGTGAAAGAGTTGACCCACCTGCCGATCATGGTGGACCCCTCCCACGCCACCGGCAAGCGCAGCCTGGTTACCCCGATGTCAAAAGCGGCCCTGGTGGCCGGAGCCCATGGCGTGCTGGTCGAGGTTCATCCCGAGCCGGAAAAGGCTTTGTCCGATGGCCCGCAGTCCCTGACCTTCCCCGGTTTTGAGGCGCTGATGCATGATCTGAGGCGGCTGCAGAATTGTCTCGCACAGTGTGCATAAAGCACTTGAAATTATCATCGGCTGGGTCTAGGATAAAACCGTAACGTACTTGCTCTCTACTCTGCTCGTTGTAACCTGTAGCGCCCGGGCGGAATACTTGTAGAAACGGGGATCGTTCCCTGCCGTGGTGTGCTGCCCGAGAGTTGTGCGGGAATTGCCTGAAGCGGTATATTGAAACCCAAATGTGGAGGAACTCGCCAGAGGACCTTTAAAGGCCAACGGCAGAGCGGAGAGATGAAATGACGAGAGGGGATGCGCTGTAAGCATCCCCTCTCCGGTTTTCAGGAGGGTGTTCCCCTGACCAGAGGGTTGTCGTCAGATAGCTATATAGAAAAGATGTTTCTGTACCTGCTGATGCTTTCAATCGTGCTGCATGTGGCTGGTTTTGTGGCGTTATATTTCTGGCCAAAAGAACAAAAACAACAGCTTTCCGAACCTGCCTTTATCGATCTGCAGGATATGAAAGAACTGAAGCCCCCTGAGCAAAGCAAGCAACCGGATGTTGTACGGCCTTCAGATCAGCATCGCCGTGTTATCAAAGAAAGAGCCCCCAGACCCGCCCCTTCAGTTGCCCGCTCCACACCATCGCCACGTCAACCCGAAACACCCCGTCCCGTACCAGAGCAGGGTCGTCAGGGAGCGCCTGGTCCGGCAACAAAGCCTTTTGAACCCGGACCTTCGGCCAATGAACTGCTGCGTCGCAAACCTGAGCAGCAGGCTGGTGGCGGAAACGGGGGGAGCGGCAAGTCCCAGCCGAACCTGGCTCCCAGCGCAAGCCGGATGGCCAGGCTTGAGGAAAACTACCGTCGTCGTTTTTCCGATGATATTGAGGAAGGTACGACCAAGTTTCTGAATACCGATGATATCAAGTTCGGGTCATTTCTGAGGCGTTTTGAAACAGCGGTCTACGGGGTATGGAGATACCCGCAAGAGGCTGGCCAAAAAGGGATCGAAGGGGTAACCCCGATCAAGATAACCTTTAACAGAAAAGGTGAGATTGTGAAGGTGCAGTTACTGGAAAGTTCAGGTAGCAGGATACTTGATGACGAGGTATTCCGCACCCTGCGGCTGATTGGTCCGATGGGGAATCTGCCCAAAGCCTACGGTAAGGATGAATTCAATCTGATAGCCTTTTTTCAATACGGAAATGCTCGGGGTAGATTACGTTAACCCTTCAAGGGTGCAGAATAAGCCGTAGTGGCCGTTGTCGTTCCTCTTCCGCCGGGAAACTATAGACCAGTTCACCACCTTGGGCAGACAGGTCTGTTTCCAGCTGATATGACAAAGCAAGAGCATCAAGTACCCCCCGCGCCACCTGCCCGATTGTCTCATTCTCTTGTATATTTAACAGTTCTACGTGATGCTCCTTCAGCAGACGTCCGAAGGTGTATGCCTCTGCTGCCGGAATGCCGCAGGTGATCAGCAGATCCAGTTGAGCGTATCTGACGGCAGCTACCGGTTTCAGGTTCAGGCCAAAAAGCAGCTGTTCAGCAGGAACGGAGCGGGCCACCGCAGAAGCCATCCGTTCTGCCAGTTGGCAGGCGTTACCACCTTTTAAAGCCAGTTCAGCCGGCTTTAATGGCGCTGGGGCCACGACGGCTGCAGTCTGGGTTTTTTGGGAAGGTTTGTTTTTTGTCGCTGCGGCAGGTTGTAGTGTGACAGGCGCAGACTGCTTCTTTTTGGCTGCAACAACCGGTTTCCTCTTCGTTGCAGTCGGGGGAGACGAAGGTTTTTTCAGCTCTTTCAGGTCAAGGTCAAAGCCGGGGGCGGCCCATGCCTGAGGCGCCAGAGGCAGTAGTGTCCAGGAAAGAATAGTCAAAACGAATAATATAGTGGTGATCTGCATACGTATCCTCACCCAGCTCAGTTCAGCGTATCAAGAAATGCCCGGCTTTTAAGAGGGCGAGAACAGTGTCCTGCAATTTCTCTGTCCAGAAGGTGTGCTGCAGCCTCCAGTTGAGCATCCGAAAACCTGACTTTCTCAAAGCTTCCTGTATTCATGCAGTCGTGCAGTGGTGTCAGCAGCGCTTCATTCAGGACAGGACGATATCCTAATATGTTGAGCAGGTTAATTTCAAAAAAACGACGATCTGCCACTGTTCCGCTGTTCCGGGAAAGATGTTCCAGCAGAGTTGCCAGCAGACGGTAAAGTCGTGGTAACGGATGCCCTTCCGGGGTTAGCGCTTCAACCAGTTCACAAGCATACAGTGCCAGGGTAAGAGATTCAAGCTGTTCGCGTAGTTCCAGATGGCAGACAGCCTGTTCAACCCGTTCTAGCCTGCACAGTCCGTCCTCTTTAAGGATAAGCACCAGCTCAAGCCGGTTAGCCGGTTCCAGTAATCCTCCAAACCTTTTTTTGCTGGCGCGGGCACTCTTGGCAAACCCACGCAGATGGCCATGTTCAAGGGTGAAGAGCGAGACAATCCGATCGCTGTCACCATAGTTGAGCGTAGAAAGAACTATAGCGTGGCAATGTACCGGATTCATGGTGCGTGGAGCGAGTGTGAGGTTTTCGTCATCTTCCGCTGTATAACCGCCCGTGCTTCAGCAAGAGGATCACCTGCACCATCTACCCAGTTGATAAGTACTCCGTTTTTCTCCATCCTGCGGAACCAGGTTTCCTGACGTTTTGCAAAATCGTGGATAGCAGCATTCAGTTTCTGGAACAGATCATTACGATTCAGCTTGCCTTGCAGGAACGCTGCTGCAAAACGATACTCAAGGCCGTAATAGTCCAGCCGTTCCCAGGAAACTCCTGAAGCGTGCAGACGCTGCACCTCTTCAACCATGCCAGCATCGAGCCGTTGACGGAGTCGTTCAGTAATTCTGCGCCGCAGTTCTGAACGTTCCCAGTGGATTCCGATAACAAGTGGATGAATAGCGGGAAATGTTTCCGGAGCGCCCTGATGTTGCGCTGTATGGCAGGCGATTTCAATTGCACGGACAGTACGGTTACGGTTATCCAGATCACTGGAGTTGTGTTGATTTGGAACCAGCTTCTGCAGCCTGTCCACCAGCTCCTGATCACTCTTTTCAGCCAACTCTGCCCGCAGATTAGCATCCTCAGGTACCTCAATCAGGTGATAGCCGCGAAGAGCTGCATCCAGGTAAAGGCCGGTTCCACCACATAAAACAGGCAGATGGGCGCGTGTTGTTATCTCTTCAAAAGCCTGAATAAACAGGCGTTGAAATGCAAATACGCTGAACTCTCCGCCAGGTTCCAGGATGTCAATCAGGTGATAGGCAACATCACCATATTCATGCAGGTCTTTGCCGGTACCGATGTTCATCTGTCGGAACACCTGTCGTGAATCGGCGGAAATGATTTCACCTGGCCATTCCTTGGCAAGGGCAACAGCCAGACGGGTTTTGCCCGAAGCGGTTGGACCGAGGATCGTCAGTAGATTGAATGAATCTGGCATATGAATTAACGTCCCAACCGGATTGGCAAGATAACAGGTAGTAAAAAAGGAGATAGCTTTAGGCTATCCCCTTGATTTCTTTGGCGGGCGGTATTGGATTCGAACCAACGACCTTTGGCTTCGGAGGCCAACACTCTATCCAGCTGAGCTAACCGCCCGTGAATTAAAAATAATACACCAATGGTAGTGGCAACTCAAGTGAAAAATCTGTTCATTCTGGTAGCACTTTGCTAGTATCGGCAACCATGAAAATCATCGGACTGACTGGCGGGATAGCTACCGGTAAGACCAGCGTTGCAAGGTTTCTAGGCGCATTGGGGGCAGAGATTGTCGATGCCGACCAGCTTGCTCGCGAGGTTGTGCAGCCGGGGAGTCCCGCTCTGTTAAAAATACGTGACCTGTTCGGTCATCAGGTTCTGCAGGAGGATGGTTCGCTTAATCGTCAGGCAGTGCGTGACAGGGTTTTTTCTGATGCGGGAAAAAGGCTGCAGCTTGAGGAGATCATGCACCCCGCCATCAAGAAACTGGCACTGGAAAAACTTGACGCTGCTCGACGCTGCGGCGCGGCAGTTGCGGTATATATGGCTCCGCTCCTGATTGAAGCCGGAGCAACTGATCGAGTGGACGAGGTCTGGGTGGTGACGCTGCGTTCCGAGGTTCAGGTGAGCCGGCTTATGTCCCGCGATAACTGTAGCCGGGAGCAGGCGGAACAGATCATAGCGGCCCAGATGCCGTTGGTTGAAAAAGAGCACTTTGGTGTGGTGGTGATTGAAAACAGTGGCAGCCTGGAAGAGACTCGCCGACAGGTCGAGCTTGCCTGGCAGCAAAGGATTGCATCATGACAGAACAACGAACAATGCTGCGACGCAAGGGGGTGCAACCTGACCAGACGAGGGGGGCTCTGGCTCTGTTTGCCACAGTGCCGCTGGGCGCTGAAGAGCTTGCCGCTGCCGAGCTCACCAGCCTGGAAGCTCAAAATGTTCAGGTTACACGCGGTGGGGTCAGCTTTAGCGGCGACCGGCGTACTCTCTATCGCAGCTTGTTACAGGTACGCACCGCCAGTCGGATTCTGCTTCAACTGGGGCACTTTCCCTGCAGCTCCCCCCAGGATCTTTACGATGGTGTAGCGAGCTTGCCCTGGGGAGATTTGTTGACTCCGGCCATGACCCTGTCCGTGGACTGCACCCTGCGGGATTCCGCCATCACCCACTCCCACTTTGCCGCATTAAAGGCCAAAGACGCCATTGTTGACCTGGTCAGGGACAAGACCGGCAGCCGTCCCAACATCGACACCAAAAATCCTGATCTGCGGGTAAATCTGCATATTGCCAAGAATCAGGCAACGGTTTCACTGGATGCCTGCGGAGAACCGCTGGATCGTCGTGGCTGGCGTCTGGATCGCAACGATGCCCCCCTGCGTGAGACGCTGGCTGCGGCTATCATACTGCATACCGGCTGGGATGGGAGCGTACCGTTGCTGGATCCGATGTGCGGATCTGGCACCCTGCTGCTGGAAGGGGCTTCAATCGCCTTGAAGCGTCCGGCTGGGGCTGGTCGGCAGTTTGGCCTGATGCGCTGGCGGGATTTTGATAAACCACTTTGGGAGCAGGTGTTGCGTGAGGAACAGGCAAAGGCACTTGATTGCCTGTCTGTACCGGTGTTGGGTTATGATCAGGATCCCAGAGCGATTATCGCCTGTAGGGAGAATGCGCGGCGCGCTGAACTGGCATACGCCGCAGCCTTTGATCGCAAGCCGTTTGAAGAGGCAGAACCGTGCGGTCATCAGGGAGTACTGGTCATGAACCCTCCCTACGGTATTCGTATGGGAGACCGGAGTCAGCTGGACGTTCTTTACCGGAAGATTGGAGAAGTTTTCAAGCGCCGTTTCACCGGCTGGAGTGCCTATCTGCTGGCAGGAGACCTGGAGTTGGCGAAGTTGGTAGGCCTCAAGCCCTCTCGTCGTTTTGTGTTGTTCAACGGTCCGATTGAATGCCGGTTGCTGAAGTACGATTTGTACTGATTCGTCAGTCCATTGCTGCTGCTTGCATTACCGTTGAGCATAGACAACAAGCCCCTTCGCTGTTGCGTCCACACGGCAAGCGGAATATCCCGACCGTTTTAATGTTCGTAGAATAAAAAAGGC
>CAXNJF010000090.1:0-6410 GCA_964202585.1 Trichlorobacter sp.
TCACTGGACTGGTTCGGATACATCGACGATCAAGAGGTCTTTCTGGGGCACCGCAACTTCCCGAACCCGCCGGAAGAAGGAGATGCGTGGACCTGCGAGAGTGGAGACATGTTCAAGATTATTGATGGTGAGATCAAGAAGGTCGGCCACACCGAACCGCCCAAAAAATACTGGTAACCGCTACCCAGTCCCTCAAATTTGACAGGAGTTTAAGAGATAACTTACGAGATTTCAAGGAGTGTTTACTCGCTGTCAGGCCAGAACCGGCGTTTCAACTCATCCAGCAGCGGTTTGAGACTCTTGCGGTCAAGGGCGGAGATACTGATGGCGTCATACCGGCGGCGGGCCTGGGCGATACGCAGGAAGGCGATGGTGTCTTTGCGCTTGAGCCCTTCCAGCTGGTCGGTTTTGTTGAATACCACCAGTTCCGGTTTCTCCGCCAGCCCCAGCTCGGCAAGGATCGTCCGTACCTGACTGACCTGATCCTCAAAGCGCGGGTTGGAGGCATCCACCAGGTGCAGCAGCAGGTCGGCATCCTGCAGCTCTTCCAGGGTGGCTTTAAAGGCTCCCATTAATGATACCGGCAACGAGCGGATAAAACCGACGGTGTCAGTGATGATCACCTCCCGCTCACGGGGCAGACGCAGCCGGCGGCTTGAGGTGTCCAGAGTTGCAAAGAGCAGGTTCTCGGTAAAGATATCACTCTGGGTCAAACTGTTCAGCAGGGTGGATTTACCGGCGTTGGTGTAGCCGACAATCGAGATGATCGGTATCCCGGCCTTGACCCGGCGGTTGCGACGTTGCTCCCGGTCGCGGGAAAGTTCCACCAGTTCCCGCTCCAGCGCGGTAATCCGGTCCCGTATCCGGCGCCGGTCTATCTCCAGCTTGGTCTCGCCCGGACCACGTCCGCCGATCCCTCCCATCAATCGCGACATCTGCACCCCGCGACCGGTCAGGCGTGGCAGCAGGTATTTCAGCTGGGCCAGTTCCACCTGCACCTTGCCGTCCCGGCTTTTTGCCCGTCCGGCAAAGATATCCAGAATCAGCTGACTGCGGTCAATCACCTTCAGTTCAGTCATGGTAGAGATCGCCCGGATCTGGGCCGGGGTCAGTTCCTGGTCAAAGATCAGCAGGGTGGCCCCCCGTTGCAGGGCGCGGATCACCACTTCCTGCAGCTTGCCTTCTCCCATCAGGGTGCGGGGATTCAGTTTGCGGGGCAACTGGATAAAACTGTCCAGCACCTGCACTCCGGCAGTTCGGGCCAGCTCCTGCAACTCTGACAATGAATCATCCACCTCACGCCGTTCGCCGCCAGCCCTGACCGAAATCAGGATCGCCCGTTCCTGTCCGTCACGGGCCGGGACTTCGGCCTGGATCGCCTTGTCAAGTGTCCGCTCCAGATCGCTGAAGAAATCAGCTCCATAGCCAACGACCTTTTCAAGCAGTTGAGCAGGAAGCACCGTTATACCGCCGGGATCACCGGAAAGATGTGCCAGATGTGCCGTAACCCGGTGGGTGTCAAAAGCATAAAGTGCAGCAATCAGGTCCAGCCGCAACAGCTTCAGATCGGTCAGGTCATCTTCGGTCAGGGGTTCGGATTTCAGGTGGGTATGGATCAGGCGGAGTCCGCGCAACCGTTTACGTCCCAGGGGGTAGTCCTTCAGGTCGGGGATCAACAGCCCTTTTTCAGTACCGATAAGGATCTGCTCAATCGAGCCGTGACGGTTGATCAACAGGCCGATCTGACGTCTCATTTCCAGGGAGAGCTCAACCAGGCGGGAGGCAAGTTCAGCCGTACAGCATTCATCTGCAGGAATGCGGCGGCGGTAGAGCCGTTCAATGGCCTGAAGCTGGCTCTGCTTCAGGCCTGCAAGATTGCCAAGAATTTCGTGAATGGGGTGGACTCCGTCAGATACCGGTGATGTTGTACCCGGCATCAACATAGTGAATCTCGCCGGTGACACCGCTGGCCAGATCACTGCAGAGGTAAAGGGCTGATTTTGCTACTTCTTCCTGGGTTATATTGCGATGCAGCGGCGCACGTTCTTCAACGGTGCTGAGGATCTGGTTGAAGCCGTTTACCCCTGCAGCTGCCAGGGTCTTGATCGGGCCGGCAGAGATGGCGTTAACCCGTACACAATCAGCCCCCATCCCTGCAGCCAGATAGCGTACCGAGGCTTCAAGGGCCGCCTTGGCGACCCCCATGACATTGTAGTTGGGGAAAACCTTTTCTGCGCCATAGTAGCTCATGGCCAGCGCTGCTGCGTTACGTCCCGCCATAAGCGGTTGAGCCGCTTTCATCAGGCCGATCAGGGAATAGGCGCTAATGTCCAGGGCAGTGGCGAAACCGGAGCGGGTAGTAGAGAGGATCGAGCCCTTCAGCTCATCCTTGTCGGCAAATGCCACCGAGTGAATCAGGATATCAAGACCACCCCAGCGCTGATTGACCAGCTCCATCAGGGCGGAGATCTCTTCATCACTGGTAACATTACAGGGGGCCACATCTGCGTTTATTGATTCAGCCAGGGGGCGGACACGTTTTTCAATCGCCTCACCGGCATAGGTCATGATCAGGTCGGCGCCTTGCTCTTGAAATAACCGGGCAATGGCCCAGGCGATACTTTTTTCATTTGCAACGCCAAGAACAAGCGCTTTTTTGCCTTCCAAAAGTGCCATCTACTCTCCTCCGGACTCCGTTTCGATTAACCCTGCCGCTTGTCTGGCAGGGGGGGGGGATGGTGCGTTATGTACTGCTCAATGCGGGCGGTGCGTTCTTCAAGCCGCTCAAGGGTGACCAGCGACTGTTCAATACGGCGGTGCAGCCCCCATACCAGCATCGGCAGGCTGAGCAGGGCAGCCGCAGCACAAAGGCCCAGCAGGATCAGCATAATGGTGAATCCGCCAATTAGTTCCATCTGCCGGGAAACTCCTCTGTAATGGTAAAAGCCGTTAACCGCACTGGCTATAGCATATTTGCTGATAAATGGCAAACATGCAAAAGGAGTGAAAAAACAGTGTTACTGTGCTACAAGTGGCGGCTATGCACACACTTATTCCGATTGAATCGCCGCTTTTTTTATCCGGCACAGAGCTTGACGAACAGCCATCCTGGGCTATGATCTTTGGTAACAGTAATCCGCTGGTGCTGGAGATCGGTTGTGGTGTTGGTGATTTTGTGGTTACCATGGCTGCACGACATCCTGATTTAAATTTTATTGCCCTTGATTTTTATAACAAGGGCTGCCTGAAAAGCTGCAAGCGGGCAGAACGGGCAGGTCTTACCAATGTCAGGATTATACGGGACGAAGCCCGCACGTTTATCCTCCGCTGTCTTGCGCCGGATAGCTTGCAGGCGGTTTTTATTAACTGCCCTGACCCGTGGCCAAAGCGGTATCAGCGCAAACGGCGGCTGGTGAATCAGGAATTTATCAGTTTTCTTGAACCGTATCTGCGGGTTGGTGCAACCATCAACTTCACCACCGATTTTGACGATTACGGCGTTGATGTGGCCTACCTGCTGGGGAGGCAGCCAGGGTTTGAAAACCTGCTGGCACCTGATCTCTGGCGTCATGATCTTGAAGGATATCCACGCACCAAGTACATGCTGAAGTTTATGGCTGAAGGTAAAGAGATTTACTTTGTGCAGCACCGCAGACGGCTGAAGGAGTAGAGGAGGTATATCAATGTCGGATACCGGCACAAAACGGAATATCAACATCTTTCGACCACTACCGGGAACCATGCGGGATGAGGTGCAGGTTATCGCCCTGTTGCTGATCGCCTGCCTGCTGGCGGTGGTGGGAACCCAGGTCGCTATCTGGATTCTGGAGGAGTCACTTGACGGATTCTGGCTTACGGAGCTGATTTTCTTCAATCTGCCGATTCACTTCTGGATATCGGGCCAGTTTTTGCCGCTGCTGTTTATTGTCCTCGGGCTGGTATTCAATCTCTGGATGGATCGTCATGAACTGCGGCGGATGGAGGGAACCATCCGTTTCAGGGCGCAAGGACGTAAAAAAGGGGAGGTGCCCTGATGGCAGCCACCGGAGTTCAATTTATCCCGCTTTTGATGGTGCTGGGCATGTTTCTGCTCTTTATTATAAGCGGTCTGGGCAGCAAAATGCGTCAGGCCAGCGATTACGGTTTTTCAGGCAGCTACAGTGGCCGGGTGGGAAGCGGTGCAGCCATCGCCAGTAACTGGATGAGCGCAGCCAGTATCCTGGGACTGGCCGGGCTTTTCTATCTGAAGGGCTACTACGCCATGGCGTTTGTGATCGGCTGGACCGGCGGGTATGTGCTTCTGCTGGTGCTGATGGCGACCCAGATCAGGCGTTTTGGTAAATTTACCGCTCCTGATTTTGTCGGCTTCCGTTATGAATCAACCATTGCCCGTACTGTGGTGGCCTTAATATCGATCGTTATCTCAGTCATTTATTGTGTTGCGCAGTTTCGGGGAATCGCCCTGCTGGTTTCCTGGCTCTTCGGGTTGAAGTACAAAGAAGCGGTCTTGACCGGCGCGGCTCTGCTGGTAATTTTTGTCGTTATATCAGGAACCTTGGGGGTTATCAGAAATCAGCGGTTACAGTACTTCGTGCTGATTATCGCCTTTGTGTTGCCGCTGATGTACATCAATCGCAAGCTTGGTTATTTCTGGGTGCTGCCCCAGTTCGGTTATGGTGAGGCCATCACTACCCTGCAGGAGCAGTTCGGTTTCTTCTGGTCAGAACCGTTTGCCTCCATCTCGCTCTTTCAATGGCTGGCGCTCTGTTTTACCCTGATGTTCGGCACCGCCGGTCTGCCCCATGTTCTGTCACGGTTCTATCTGGCTCCCAGCATGCGGGATGCCCGCTGGGGAGTTGTCTGGGGTCTGTTTTTCATCTCCCTGATCTATTGGTCTGCTCCTGCCTATGGAGTGTTGGCCCGTCTGTTTGATGCCCGTGCCGGAAACACCTTTAAACTGCCTGACCCTGCCACCGCTGATCTGGTAACCCTCACGGCCGTCACCCAGGCCGGATTACCGGTATGGGTGACGGGATTACTGGTGGCAGGCGGTATGGCTGCCGCTTTCTATGCCGCAGCTGGACTTTTACAGTCCGGCGCTGCTGCCTTTGCCTACGATATTTATCCACGTTTTATCAGTCCCGGTGCCAGCGACAGTGACAAGGTTAATGTCGCAAAAGGGGTTTTTCTGGTTTTGGCCTGCATCGTGATGGTGTTTTCCCTGAATCAGGTCGGGTTGATTGCCGAGATAGCCGCTGTGGCTTTTGCCCTGGCCGGTAACACCATTTTCCCCGCCTTTCTATTGGGGATCTGGTGGAGTCGTACCAATGAAGCAGGCGTTCTGGCCGGTATGCTGACAGGCGTGCTTATTACCGTTTCCTCGCTCCTGCTGGGGGATCTGGTTCCACTGGTAAAGGTTATCTTTCCCCTGACTTCATCAGCCTTTATCGGTGCTCCGGTGGTTATGCTGGTGATGATAGCGGTGTCGCTGGCAACCCGTCCGCCATCCGACGAAATGGTTGCTTTCCTGATTCGTGATGTCCACGATACCGGAGGAAAATAATGGCGCTCCTGCTTGCAAAAGGTGAAGATTTTGCCTCCTGGCGTGGGGTGGAAGAGTTTGCCGTAGCCTATCGCGAGGCTGCGGTAAAGCTGGCATCGCGGCGTCATCCCGAAGGCATCGCCCAGCTGCTGGAACTGATCGAAGACCTGCTTGCTGATGTTGAACGTGAAAACAGATCGATGAACGATCAGCTTGAGCAGGTGGTTGCCGGTTTGGCAGATGCGACAGAGCAGGGTCATACACGTTCTCTGTTGACCGGCTTCTATGACAGCGCCTATGGCCATTTCAACCGTTTCAGATCCCCGGCAGCCTTTTTTAAAATGTCGGAAATTGTCCTGCGCGCCCTTGCCGAAAGTTGTTTGCGGCTTGTCAGACAGGAGATTGACGGAAATCTGCCTCCTCTTGCCTTGATGGCTATGGGCCCGGCCGGTCGACGTGAAGCAACCCGTTATTGCCGGATACAACTGGTACTGGTCTGGGATGGGGTGGTGTCTGAAGAGTTGATGGCGCAGTTGAGGGAGCAGCTGGTAGCCTGGTTCCGGGTGTGCGGTATTTCGCTTGAAGAGACCGTAACACCACTGAATCCTTATTGGTGTGGAAGTCTTGAACAATGGCAGGCCCGTTTTAAAGCTGCATCAGAACGAGGCGGTCAGACTGAGTTGATCGAATTGCTGCGTCTGGCTGACAGGACGATCCTGGTAAGCGAGGAAGAGGTTGCCGGCCGGTTTCACCACCTATGCAAACTGAATCTTGGTCAGCGTGATTTTATTGGAAACCTGGTGAAACGCAGTCAGTTACTCTCAAACGGTATCGGCATGATGGGAAACCTCCGGCTTGAAAAAAGCGG
>CAXNJF010000091.1:0-6395 GCA_964202585.1 Trichlorobacter sp.
AGCAGAGCCAGGTCAATTTCGTCTGAGCTGACCAGTTCAAGTGCTTCAGCACCGTTGGCAGCCTCCAGCACCCGGTAGCCGTCTTCGCTTAAGATACGCTGGACGTTCTCCCTGATAAATGATTCATCATCTATGATGACAATGGTTTCTTTGAGCATCTGAGTCTTGGTCCCTGTCATGGTTTTGTCTGTGGGATAGTGCATTTTTGTGCAATTACCAGGCCATCTGACCGAAGTAGCGGCAGCCTGATCAGGAAAGTTGCCCCCTGGCCAGGTTCAGAATTAACACTGATGCTGCCGCCATGTTCCTCTATGATCTGGCGGGTGATGGAAAGCCCCAGGCCGGTTCCCGCCCCTTTGCGGGTAAAGAACGGCTCAAAGATCAGCGGCAGGTCATTGGCCGGTATGCCATGCCCCGAGTCTGTAAAGCTGATCAGGGCATCATCGCCGTCACGGCAGACGGTAATCGCAATCCTGCCTCCCAGCGGCAACGCTTCGATAGCGTTTTTCAGCAGGTTGAGCAGAGCCTGGCGGATCTTTTCAGCATCAACCAGGCAGGTTGGCAGCGGGTTCCGTTCAAGCTGCAAAACGATCCCCTGACGCTGGCAAGAGCGCTGCATCAGCATGGTGACATCCTCGGCAGCGTCCCCCGGATCACCGGGGGCAAAGCGGGAGCGGGGAGGGGCAGCAAAGGTCAAGAGGGCAGAGATCAGACGTTCCATCCGTTCAATCTCTGCCATGGCCTTGGTCAGCATCTCGCGGTCTTTGTCCCCCAGTTGCGCCCGGTCGTGCAGGTCATCCAGCAGCAGCGAGATGCCCGTCAGCGGATTGCGGATCTCATGGGAAATACCGGCGGCCAGCTTTCCCAGGGAGGCCAACCGTTCCAGGCGGATCGTCTCTTCCCGCAGTTCTTCCCGCACGGTTTCCTCACGCAGGGTAACCGTAAGCCCCCGTTCTGCGTTTTCACCGATCGGGAAGATGCCGATATCAAAGTGCCGTACCCGGCCATCCTGTTCTTTTTTGATCGGCTCTCTGCCGTACCCGATCCCCTCGCTGAAGACAGTGGCGATGCGGGCAGGAAGCGACTCCCATTCTTCAAATATCGTGGCATAGTGGCTGCCAAGGGGCCAGATGTTCCCTAAAAAAAGATCAGCGGTGCTGTTGCGGGAGGAGAGGGTGCCATCAGGAGCAAAGGTCGTAATGGCGCTGGAGATACTTTCAAGGATACTCTCCTTGAAGTTGCGTTCATCAAGAATTACCTGCCGTGATTCCTGCAGTTGATCAAGGGTTGCAATCAGGCTGGCCTTACGCTGTTCCAGTTCACTGGCCATGTGGTTGAAGGTTTCAGTCAGCTGTGCCAGCTCATCACTGCCGGATATGGTAATCGGCAATGCAGCATCACCGGCAGCCAGTCGATGGGCCTCAAGATTCAGTTTCTGGATCGGTTTGATGATGCCTCGCGCCAGGCGCCAGGCAGCCAGTCCGGCCAGCAGGGCGGTCAGCAGCATGATCCAGATGCTGCGGTGTCTGAAGGCCCGCAGCTGGCTGCTGATCAGCTGGCTGCCATAGCTGGATTGCTGGTAATACTGATCCATCTGCAGGCCGATGGTGATACCGCCAAAAACACCATGTTTTTGGTAGACGCCGCTACTGTACAGGATCGGGGCAAATGCCATTATTTTACGTGATTTGCCAACGTTGGTGGTTTCAACCGTGCCTGATTGGTGTTTTCTGACCGCCTCGGCAACTTTGGGGTAGTTGGGGTGAATGAATCCGGCATGATCAAGGTTGAACGGAATCCTGCCGCTGTCTATATCAGCACGGCTGGACTGTTCCGAGTAAGGGGGAACCAGCCTGCCCTTGTAATCAACCCCCCTGATATCCCAGTACTTGGGATGGGTGATGATCCAACCTTCGTCATCGAACAGAAAGGCGTAGTTGGCGCTTTCATAGTTTGGTTCCGCTAAATAATAACCTGGGCCGGGGTCGATATGCTGGCTGAACTCCATCAGATGGCGATGATCCAGCGAGATCACCAGTGCTCCTTCAAACTGGCCATCCTGGTTGAAAAGCGGGGTACCGAAGCGGATAACCCCCTCAAACTGTCTGCCTGCTCGTTGTTCCTGTATGCTGACATGCCAGCCGGTGACCCTTGAGACATGGATCTCACCGGGGGCCATGCTGCGGATAGCATGAAAGTAGGTTTCGCTTTTGAATTCGGTTTTTTCAGGGTGGGAGACGTTTTTAAGGGCAGCAGCAGGCACGGTGCGGCCATTATGGATTACCAGCAGTTCCTGACCGTTGGCATCGATCAGGGCGATGGAGCGGTAGAGCGGGATCTGACGGCGGCGTTCCCTGCTGTTACGGACTTCAATGATTTCACGATTATGGGCATGGTAGAAATCGTACAGCATCCGGCGGTCGTAGGCAAAACGGTTCAGAAAGCGGAGATCGTTTTCCCGCTCATGCAAAAAACTGGCAATCGATTCCGCGACCTGGCGGGCACGGTTCTGGAGTGTTTCTGCTGCCTGCTGGTCAGCAGTGCGGGCCACTTCCAGTGCAAGATGGTCACGCACCTGTTCCAGCCCGGTGTAGAGCAAGACTGAAACAGCCAGGAGCGGTATCAGGGCCAGGAGCAGTGACGGAAACAGAAATTTTTTGAACAGTGTCGGTCTGAGCATGGGAACCAGGGTCAAGGGGCAAGGGGCAAGGATGAAAGGTTTTTCTTGACCCTTGACCCTTGACCCTTGACCCTATTAGTATGCGCTGTATGATACTTGATCTGACTGCAAATACCATCAGGAAATGAGCTGATACATGGGATACAGAAATCTTCAGGAGTGTGTTGCTGATCTTGAACAACAGGGGATGCTGCGCCGGATAGATGTTCCGGTTGATCCATACCTTGAGGCAGGCATGATCCAGCGCCGGGTCTATCAGGCCGGCGGACCAGCGCTTTTGTTCAGCAATGTCACCGGTTCTGCTTTTCCGCTGCTGGGTAACCTGTTCGGTTCTCTGGAACGGACCCGCTTCATCTTCCGCGATACCCTGCGGACCATTGAGACCCTGGTGAAGCTGAAGGTAAACCCTGTCCAAGCCTTGAAAGAACCTTTGCGGATGCTTGGAGCACCTCTGGGAGCCTTGCATCTGTTGCCAAAGCGGGTTTCGCAGCATCATGCCCCGGCTCTGGCCTGCCAGACAACGCTCTCAAAACTGCCACAGCTGGTTTCATGGCCCAATGATGGCGGCGCTTTTGTCACCCTGCCGCAGGTTTATAGCGAAAGCCCGTTCAAGCCCGGTTTTGGCACATCAAACCTGGGGATGTATCGGGTCCAGATTTCCGGCAACCAGTACCAGCCAGACCGTCAGGCCGGTCTGCACTATCAGCTGCACCGTGGTATCGGCGTGCATCATCAGGAGGCGATCAGCCGGGGCGAGCGGTTGAAGGTGAATGTTTTTATTGGTGGGGCGCCAGCCATGACGGTTGCTGCAGTGATGCCGCTGCCGGAAGGGATGCCGGAACTTTCCTTTGCCGGCCTTTTGGGAGGCCATCGGATCGCTATGGCTGCTTTACCCGGCCAACTTCCGGTTCCGGCTGAGGCAGATTTCTGTATTGTCGGTTCGATTGATCCCCACGCCACCCTGCCGGAAGGCCCTTTTGGCGATCACCTGGGGTACTACAGTCTGACCCACCCCTTCCCGTTTATCGAGGTTGAGGCGGTCTACCACCGGCCTGATGCGATCTGGCCCTTTACCACGGTGGGGCGACCACCACAGGAAGATACCTCCTTTGGCGCCTTTATCCACGAGCTGACCGGCGACCTGATTCCGACGGTGTTACCGGGCATCAAGGCGGTACATGCTGTTGATGTCGCCGGGGTGCATCCGCTGCTGCTGGCTATCGGTTCTGAACGGTATACTCCCTACGATAGTCTGAGCCGTCCGCTGGAGCTGCTGACCCAGGCCAACGCCATTTTAGGGCAGGGGCAGCTTTCGCTGGCCAAGTACCTGCTGATTGTGGCTGAACAGGATAATCCGTCGTTGGATATTCATGATATCCAGGCCGTACTCATGCATCTGCTGGAACGGGTTGACTGGCAGCGGGATCTGCACTTCCAGACCGCTACCACCATTGACACCCTTGATTATTCAGGTGGAGGGTTTAACAGCGGTTCAAAAGTGGTTGTTGCTGCTGCCGGACCGGTCAGGCGCAGCCTGTGCAGGGAACTGCCGGGGGATATCCCGCTGCCGTCCGGCTGGACACGGTCGTCGCTGGTCATGCCGGGAGTGCTGGCGCTGCAGGGCAGTTTTTCTGCAGCTGAAGACGGAGAGCAGGATAAGTCGATTGAAGCGCTCTGCAGCTTCTGGGAACAAGTGCCCCTGCCGGAAGGGGTTGCGCTGGTGGTGGTGGTTGATGACAGCGAGTTCTGCAGTCGTCGTCTGGATAACTTTCTGTGGGTCACCTTTACCCGCTCAAACCCTGCTGCGGATATCTACGGTGTTGGATCTTGCAACAGGCAGCGGCATTGGGGCTGCAGGGGACCGTTGGTAATTGATGCCCGCAGAAAGTCGTTTCATGCGCCGTTTTTAGAAGAAGATCCGGCTGTTGCACACCGGATTGAGGCGCTGGCACAGGCAGGAGGCCCGTTGCACGGGTTATTTTAACGGCATAACGTTTTTTACCCTCTTTTCCTTTTTAAAAACTGTGCTATGATTCAGTCCACTTTCAGTCAATTCCCTCATAGAGGAGGTTTAAATGTCCACCCATGCCCTGGTAAAAAGCGGTGATGTAGCATCAGGTGGTGATCAGCTGATCCAGTTAGTCAGTTTTATGCTTAGCAACGAGGAATATGGCGTTGAGGTGCTGAAGGTTCGCGAGATTATCAGAATGCCCGGCATTACCAAAATGCCTAATACACCGCACTATGTGGAGGGGATCATCAACCTGCGGGGCAAGGTGATTCCGATCATCTCCATGCGCAAGCGATTTGGCCTGTCCGAGTCTGACTATGACAGCCATACCAGAATTATGGTCATGGATGTGGCTGGTGGTTTGACCGGTTTTATTGTTGATGCGGTTTCCGAGGTTATCAGGATTCATTCCAGCGAGATCCAGCCTCCGCCTACCATGGTGTCCGGCAATATTGATCAGGAGTTTATTACCGGTGTGTTTAACCATACTGACCGTCTGTTGATCATTATGGATGTAGACCGGATGTTCTCGCCGCAGGAGCGGGAGTATTTTGGCAGCACCGGGGAATAGCACCCCAGAGTGAAAGAACATACTGTTACACAAAAAGCCGGGAAGTGATTCCCGGCTTTTTGTGTATGTACGCCCGGCTTCCCTTCGACTACTTCGGTTTCACTTAACACAAGTCTGCTCAGGGAACGGGATATAGCAACAAATGCTGCTACCCATCCTTAAACATACTGCTCCCGCAACATCTCTGCCGCGCTCTCATCCAGCATCTCCCTGCGGCGCAACTGGTCAAAGTAGGCCAGCAAATCATCCGGGCGTTGACGCTGTTTGTCGGCGCCGCTGCTGTCCCTGACCAGTTCCCCCTTGTGCATCATGATCAGGCGATCCCCCAGGTTGGCGGCCTGGTGCATGGAGTGGGTTACCATCAGGGTGGTTAGTTTGTGCCGGGTCACAATCTCATTGGTCAGCTCAATGATCCGTTCGGCGCTGCGGGGATCAAGGGCTGCGGTATGTTCATCCAGCAGCAGCAGGGCCGGGCGCTGCCAGGTGGCCATCAGCAGGGTCAGGGCCTGACGCTGCCCCCCGGAAAGGCCGCCGATTGCGGTATCAAGCCGGTCCTCCAGTCCCATCCGCAAGGTGCGAATCCGGTCCCGGCATGCATCCAGCAGATGAGGGCCAAGGGCCCAGTTGATACCGGGAAAACGGCCCCGCCGGGCTGCCATGGCCAGGTTTTCAGCGATGGTCATACCGGGAGCGGTGCCGCTGAACGGATTCTGGAATACCCGGCCGATCAGCTTGGCCCGCCGGTGCTCGCTCCAGCTGGTGATGTCGTGACCATCCAGCAGTACCGTACCCTTGTCCGGTAGAAAACTGCCTGCCACGGCGTTTAAAAGGGTCGATTTGCCAGAGCCGTTGGTGCCGATTACCACCACGAAAGAGCCGTCTTGAACGGTGAGGTTAATCTGCTGTAATGACTTGACTTCATTAGGTGTACCAGCATTGAAGGTTTTACCGTAGCCGTTAATTTCAAGCATGGCTGCCTCCCTTCATGCGGGCTGTAAAACTGCCCAGCCAGCCGGGCAGGACCAAGGCGCCAAAGACGCAGAGGGCGGTGATCAGTTTCAGGTCATTGGGGTTCAGGCCGAAACGGAGGGCAATCGCCACCAGCAGCCGGAACAGCAGCGACCCGATTAATA